>JANMHD010000256.1:0-14043 GCA_031374985.1 Coleofasciculaceae cyanobacterium OTE_70_metabat_329
GCTACCAACCCCCTGACTGCTGAGTTGGGAACCATCCGGGGGGATTATGGGGTGAGTATTGGGCGTAACCTGATCCACGGCTCCGATGCGATCGAAACTGCTCAAACCGAAATAGCTTTATGGTTTACCCCTGAAGAATTAGTAAGTTGGAAACCTGTAGCCAGCCCTTGGCTTTACGAGTAAATATCTCTAAGACGGGGATAAAACTTATACCTAGATGCTAAAAGTAGGGTGGGCAATGCCCACCTTAGCTCAAAAGTGATTTAGAATGAAGGTAGATTGATCCTTGATCCTTGAGTGATGGTGATACCTATGCTTCTTCTTGACCCTACAACTTTAGAGGCCGCCACAGAACAAAGAGTTACTCTGTATGGCATCACTTGGGAGCAGTACACCGGGATTTCTGAAATATTTAGAGAGCGCTTCCCTCGCCTGACCTATCTAGAAGGAACCTTAGAAATTACTATGACTACTTCGATAGAGCATGAAAGCCTCAAGAAAATAATTACTCGCTTGCTAGAAGCTTATGCAGAAGAACGGAATATTAATCTTAATGGTTACGGTAATGCCACTTTTAAGAGTCAAGCCGGGCAGAGGGGGGTAGAGCCTGATGAATGTTATTGCTTGGGAACATTAAAAGAAGTTCCAGATATCGCCTTAGAAATTGTTTTGACTAGTGGAGGTGTGAGTAAACTAGCAGTATATCAGGGCTTGGGAGTTCCAGAAGTATGGTTTTGGCAACAGCAAAAGTTGGCTTTCTATCATTTATCTGGAGATGGCAAAGATTACCTCCAGAGCGATTCCGGCAACCGGAGCTATGATCGCAGTTTCCTTTTACCAGACCTAGACCCCTCCTTGTTTATAAGTTTCATCCAGATTGATCGGCAAACTCAATCCGTTAAAAACTATCGTCAGTTCCTGCAAAAATCCCTTAATTAACCTCTAGGAGTCATATTCCTTCATTTATGCGGAACTTACGGAGTAGCCCTTGTAGATCATTTTGCTTGGGTTAAAGCATTTGGGTTACAGCAAGTTAAAGTAAAAATTTTATGGGGGTTTAGGACTATGGCAAGGCAGCCATTTATAGATAATCAAGCAGATAATCAAAATTCAGATGGAACTGATCCACTGATTCAAGTACAGAAATCTTTTTTAGTAACACTCACGGAGTCAGAGGCCGACACTTATCCTTGGGAGCCATCCCAGGGAGGGGCGGAAGATTATTTTATTACTCAAGAGCAGAATTTCTCTTTGGCTAATATTTTAGAAGCACCAGAGCTAGAGCTTAAATCTGCCTCTCTATTTAGCCATCTAGGCCAGTGTTGGCAGACAGTGGCTCAGGGAGAAATTATGAAGCAAGGGTTGCTCGATCGCTTCCGGGGAGTACCTAGTATTTGGCTAGATACGATCGCCACTACAGCCCAAGAAGTTTATCAGCAAGGCTATTCCCTCCAAGATAAACTAGTTAACTGTGTCCACTCTCTCCTTGGTCAATGGTCTGAGGAAGATTTACAAGTATTAGCGCGTCCCTTTGCCTATGCTATGCGGGGCAGTGTCTCAGAAGACCAGACTTTTACAGGAGTTTGGGAAAGCTTATCTCCTGTGGAACAAGCAAGATGGAGTTTAGCGATCGCCAAGGCGGCCTTGCAAGAAATGACCCAAGTTGACTAAGATTATCTAAGGATTATCTAAAAACTGCCTACCATTTATGTTTGATCCGGCCATTACCACCAATAATCCCCCAGACCTAGAAGCTTTCTGGATGCCTTTTACGGCAAATCGACAATTTAAGGCTAACCCTAGGCTAATGGTAGCTGCTCAGGGAATGTACTATACCACTGCTGATGGGCGGCAGGTATTAGATGGGACAGCGGGGTTATGGTGTGTTAATGCTGGTCATGGCCGGCAAGAAATTATCGAAGCAGTTACTGCCCAGATGAGCCAACTAGACTATGCTCCAGCTTTTCAGATGGGGCATCCGATCGCCTTTAACCTAGCTACCAAGTTAGCAAATATGCTCCCCGGAGACTTAAACCATGTCTTTTTTACCAATTCTGGTTCGGAAGCAGTGGATTCTGCCCTAAAAATTGCCCTTGCTTACCACCGAGTTAAGAGTAATGGTACACGGCAGCGATTGATTGGTCGGGAACGGGGTTATCATGGTGTAGGTTTTGGGGGTATGTCTGTAGGGGGAATTCCGACAGTCCGCAAGTTTTTTGGAGGATTATTAGTCGGAGTAGATCATCTGCCCCATACCCATAATTTAGAGCATAATGCTTTTTCTCAAGGACAGCCCCAGTGGGGAGCAAATTTAGCAGAGGAGTTAGAGAGGATTGTTACTCTTCATGATGCCTCTAATATTGCAGCAGTGATTGTAGAGCCAGTAGCAGGATCAACTGGTGTCTTGATTCCCCCGGTAGGTTATCTCCAAAAACTCCGACAAATCTGCGATAAGTACGGTATTTTATTGATTTTTGATGAGGTAATTACTGGTTTTGGGCGGCTGGGTACGGCGTTTGCCACAGACTACTTTGGAGTAATACCTGATATGGTCTGTCTGGCGAAGGGAATCACTAATGCCTCTGTACCCATGGGGGCGGTAGTTGTCCGGGAGGAGATTCATCAGGCCTTCATGGCTGGAGACGAGAATGCCATTGAGCTTTTTCATGGCTATACTTACTCTGGGCATCCAGTAGCTTGTGCTGCCGCGATCGCCACCCTAGATATCTATGAACAGGAAAATCTTTTTACCAGAGCCGCTAGTCTGGCGTCCTACTGGGAAGCGGCGGTACATTCCCTCAAGGGTTTGCCCTACGTAATTGATGTCCGAAATTTAGGTTTGATCGCAGGAATTGAACTAGAGCCAATCCCCGGTAAACCCACTGCTAGGGCTTTTGATTGTTTCCTCCGAGCCTACGCAGCCGGAATCTTAATCCGTACCACTGGGGATATTATTGCCCTTTCTCCCCCTTTAATTATTGAGAAACCGCAAATAGACCAATTAATTAATACTTTGGGAGATATTCTCCGCCAACTTTAGCTGGTAGAAGTTCTTAGTAAATAAGGTGGGCAATGCCCACCCTACAAAATTTTCTAGGTATATAAAGATAGGGTTTTCCTAGGGAACAAGGGGCTTAAGAGCCTAGTCGGTATTCCCTAAATTAAAAAAGTGTCTATCTAGGCAGCAGCTAGTCCGTGGGCAGACATTCGCATTAGTTCACGGCTATTGAAACCAATGTTACTGAGGGCATCACCGTAGGCGATCATAAAATCTTCGATTAGTGCTTCCTTTTCCATTGCTAGAACTTTGGCATCTTTTTCTACTGCATTTAACATCTTCCACACGATCGGCAGATTTTGGCGATTTGCCTCTTCTAGTTCAGCCTTAGCCTCAGTGAAGTTTTTCTTGAGCCATTCTTCTCCAAAATTGAGGTGCATGTACTCATCCTTCACCACGCCTTCGGTGATCTTCCGAGCAAAATCGTCAGCTACAGGAATATAAATGTTGTAGGCTGCGATCGCAAAACATTCGATAACTAAAGATTGAATTAACAAGCAAGTAACAATTTTACCTTCAGCGGCAGCTGTTTGAAAATTGGTATGAAGGCGGCTAAAAAATTCCTTAGCAAACTCCATATCTGGGGTGACAGCTAGATTTTTACCACAGGCTTGAAAGCCCTTCATATGTTTATTTTCCATCTTCGAGAGCCGAATCAACTCTTCTTTTTGCTGGGGAATCATTTCCGCAAGGCGGAGGTAATTATCATAGGCTTCTTGTTCCCCTTCAATAACGATCGCATTAATACGACTATAGGCATCTTTATAGGTTTCACTTTGAAAATTTGGGAGGGAATTAACTGTAAGCTGCATACTGGGGATTTTCTCCTGTTTGTCAAGACTTGAGACTAAATTACTTCTAGCAAATGACTTCGCCTGCCTGGGGCCGATGAAATCATCTAAAATTGTCCTATTACTTCTATGTTATACGTTTGCGGAGGTTTTCGCCCAATTTCAACCCTAGTCTTGCCAACTCAGACGGTTACGCCCTGCTTTTTTTGCCTCGTATAAAAGTTTATCTGCTTGGTTAATGAGATGTTCTGGAGGCTGTCCTCGCTGGGGAATTTGAGAGGCAATGCCAATGCTCAAGGTAATAAAGGGATGAACCGTAGAGCGAATATGGGAAATTTCTAGTTTAGCGATCGCCCGTTGAATTTCTTGGGCAACTTTTATGCCTCCCTTGAGAGAAGTATTGGGTAAAATTACTGCTAATTCTTCCCCGCCATAACGAGCTGCCAGATCTGCCGGACGTTTAGTAACTTGTTTAATTGCCCTTGCCACTTGTTGGAGGCACAGATCCCCCGATAAATGACCGTAGTAGTCGTTATAGAGCTTGAATTGGTCTATGTCACACAAAATTAAGGTCAAAGGGGCATGATCTCTAGCTAGTCTCTGCCACTCGCCTTGGAGATACTGATCAAACCTACGCCGATTAGCAATTTGGGTTAAGCCATCACTCCAAGCCATACTCGATAGTTCCTGATTCAGGTTCTCTAATTTTGTGTAGAGTTGGGCTTGCTGAATGGCGATCGCTAGCTGCGTAGCCAACTGCTGAAGTAACTGTACCTCTGATTCTTGCCACAGCCGGGGAGTAGTACATTGATGAGCTACCAACAGTCCCCAAAGATCATGGGATTGATCCTTTGGAACATCAGAAGACGAAATATCTACTACGCTATTAGATGAAAAAGTTTCTACCTCTGGGTCTAGAATTTCCTCAGATTTACTAACTAAAATAGGCACAACTAAATTAGCCTTGACCTGCAAATCTTTCAACATTTGTTGATAACACGGGGTGACAATATCTTCCTCTACGTTAGTCACTTGACTAATTTTTCCTTGACGATATTTTCTCGCTGAGAGCTTATTGAAGCAAGGATCATTTATTACAGATCCCAAAATTGAAAACTGAGGCTCTACTACTGATTCCACCAACACTTCCCCTGACCAATCATCATGAAAACAGTAGATCAAGGCTCGATCGCTCTCTAGAAAATTACGCACTTCTTTAACTGCAATATCTAATATTTCTTCTAGATGCAAAGATTGCCGAATCCGTTGAGCAATTTTATTTACTAAGCGTTCCTTTTGGGTCTGTTGATGAAAGGCTGCTTCAACCTGCTTACGTTCTGTAATATCTTGACAAGTCTTAATAAAGCCTTGATATTTTCCGGTTTCATCCCTGAGTACAGTAATATTTAATGCCCCCCAAATTATCTGACCATCTTTACGGATATAGCGTTTTTCTAAATAGCCATTGACCAATTCATCAGCTAGAAGTTTCTGCCGTATTATTGTCTCTTCGGACCAACTCTGGGCATGGGTAACATTTTGCCAATTTTGATTTAGTAATTCTGCCACCGAATAACCAAGAATATCGGCATATTTTTGATTGACTTCTAAGAAATTTCCCTCTAGAGAGCAAATTGCCATGCCGATCGCTGCTTGCTCAAAGATTGCAGCAGCTAAAACTAAGGAATGATGATTATTTTCTTCAACTTCCCTAAATCTGGTTAGGTTAGTTAAATTATGGATAGATTTAATGATCTCGATCCCTGTAATTTGGATAAATTTATAAGAATTTTCATCTGTAATTAAATCAAATTTAACTAGAATTGGCATCCTAACTCCAGTAACCGTAATTAAAGTTAATTCTTGCTCGGTGGTTATTTCTAAAGTATTAGGAGATTGATAAAAATGGAGAATGTTTTGAACTAATGCCTTATCTTCAGGGGCAGTAATCTGCCAAAAGTATTGACCAATTAAGTCGGAGAATCCATAGCCTAATTTATCTAAAGTAAATTTACTAATTGTTATCAGTTTTCCCTTGGGGTCGATGGCAAAACAGATACAGGGAAGACTTTTATATAAAAGATTTAAGGAAATTATGGAGAGACTAACAAACAAAGTCACCTCTTGCTATAAGCATCAAGACAATTAAAGAATTACTATTATAGCTTTATTCTGAATGTCAGAATACCAAAAAATTAAAATATCAACTATCAAAAGTGGAAGTTGCCAGAATACTTTGATTCCTTCCTGTAGTTTTTGCTTG
The DNA here is from genome assembly GCA_031374985.1 of Coleofasciculaceae cyanobacterium OTE_70_metabat_329. Taxonomy (GTDB): domain Bacteria; phylum Cyanobacteriota; class Cyanobacteriia; order Cyanobacteriales; family JAAUUE01; genus JAAUUE01. The sequence goes on from JANMHD010000256.1 coordinate 6,113, forward strand.
GTACAAAGCATAGTCTGCTTTTGCCAGTAGTCTTAGGGGAGAATGTTCTGCTTGGGCAATCATAACTGCCACCCCCAAACTTAAAGTAATATGGTAAGTAATTGCCGACATTCTGTGAGGGATTTCTAAATTATTAATTGTCGTACGGATTTCCTCTGCGATCGCAAATCCATTACTAGAGTCAATTTCTGGGAGAATAACTACAAATTCCTCCCCACCGTAGCGGGCTAATAAATGATTTTGTTGTCCCAAACTATTTTTAATTGCCTCCGTTACTTGCTGGATACAAAAATCGCCAGCTAAGTGGCCATAGGTATCGTTATAACTTTTGAAAAAATCAATATCACAGAGAATTACCCCCAGAGGTGATCGCTCTTCTGTAGACCTTTCCCATGCTTGCTCTAGATACTCATCCATGCGGCGGCGATTGGCTATGCCCGTCAGGCTATCCTCCATGGCTAGACGAGCTAATTTTTGATTGGCAATTTCTAGCTCTTGGTAGAGATGAGATTGATAGATCAACCGTTTCACTCGTTGCAACAACACAGGCCAATGAATCGGCTTAGTGACAAAATCTGTGGCTCCGGCATTAAAGGCTCGATCGACCGAAGTTTCATCATCCAAACCTGTAATCATCAACACTGGACTCACAAAAGGACTGGTAATTAGTTCCTGTAGTCTTTGACAACACTCAAATCCATCCATCCCCGGCATAATTGCATCTAATAAAATTATATCTGGCTGTAATTGAGGATATATCTCTAGACAATCATTACCGTTAGTGGCTTCCACTATTTTGTAGCCTTCAGAGCGCAAATTACGGCCAATCATTTTTCTGGTAGCCATGTCGTCATCGACTGTCAAAATTACCGGAGTGTCAGGAAGAGGGTTCAACAGTTTCATTCTATCTATTCAGAATTTTATGAATAATTGTGTATACTGCTAGTAGTTTATAGTTATTGACAATAATAAAATGTGTTGTAGTTCCAGTAATACTTGTGATCTGTTGCATTAATTGTGAGCTAATCAATATTTAATGAATTTATTAAGATTGGATTTTTTGTTATGAGTAAGCCATTATTGATTACTGACCTAGAGTTTGAGCAAGAAGTATTGCAGGCAAGGGAACCAGTCTTGGTATATTTTTGGGCTGATTGGTGTGGTCCCTGTCGCTTAGTATCTCCCACAGTAGAATGGTTGGCGGGTGCTTATGCCGATCGCCTGAAGGTGGTTAAAATGGCCATTGACCCCAATCCTATCACTGTACTAGCTTATAAAGTAGAAGGTGTACCTGCCCTGCGGATGTTTAAATCTGGTAAGTTGGCCTACTCCCATGAAGGGGCGATCGCTAAACCAGCCCTAGTTGCTACCCTTGATAGTTATCTTACCTAGAAGGTTATGTACTCTTGGATAGAAAGCCCTAGGAGGAGCCTTTACCCTAACCCTCTCCCTTTGAGAGGGACAAGAAAAACTTAAGAAATTTAGGTTGCTCTGCATATTTTTGCCAAAAAATCAAATAGACTCGAACCATGCACTTAGCTCACCGTCTCCAAGCTCTGCAAGCCAATGTATTTGCTGATATGGATCAGGCAAAAGCCCAAGCCCGGGCAGCAGGTCAAGCAGTGATTGACCTTTCCTTGGGTTCTTCAGATTTACCCACAGCACCCCATATTACTAGTGCGATCGCCCAAGCCCTCCAAGACCCCAGCACTCATGGCTACTTGCTATTTCATGGCACAGGGGAATTTCGCCGAGCTGCTGCCCAATGGTATGAAGCAAAATTTGGGATAGCAATGGATCCAGAAACCGAGGTGCTGCCCTTAATTGGGTCTCAAGAAGGGACAGCCCACTTACCTCTAGCAGTCATGAATCCGAGGGATTTTGCCCTGTTACAGGATCCTGGTTATCCTTCCCATGCCGGAGGAGTGTATCTAGCTGGGGGACAAATTTATCCCATGCCCCTGAAGGCCGAGAATAATTATTTACCAATATTTGCCGATATTCCGTCCCCGATCTTGGCTCAGACAAAGATGATGGTGTTGAGCTATCCCCATAACCCGACTACGGCGATCGCTCCCTTAAGTTTTTTCCAAGAGGCAGTGGATTTTTGCCGCCATCATAATATTGTGTTGGTACACGACTTTCCCTACGTGGATCTAATTTTTCAGGGTACTGCCCCTTCGATTTTTCAAGCTGATCGCCAGAAGGAAGTGGCCATTGAGTTTTTTACTTTTTCCAAGTCCTATAATATGGGCGGTTTTCGCCTTGGTTATGCGATCGGTAATGCCCAACTAATTGCTGCCCTAAGACAAGTAAAAGCAGTAGTAGATTTTAATCAGTACTTAGGTATTCTCCGGGGCGGGGCTGTGGCTCTGCTGGGAGATCAAGCAGGAGTAGCCCACGCTGTAGCCACTTTTCGAGAGCGGCGGGATGCCTTTATAGGAGCCTTGAGCCGAATTAATTGGCATGTTCCCCAACCGGAAGCAACTATGTATATCTGGGCAAAGTTACCAGAGCAATGGAGCGATCGCTCGATCGAGTTTTGCATCAACCTAGTCAAGGAAACAGGAGTAGCTGCTGCACCAGGGGCAGGCTTTGGCAAAGCTGGAGAGGGTTATGTTCGTTTTGCCCTAGTCCAAGACCCGGCCACTCTAGATTTAGCCGTGTCCAGAATTGGCAAATTCCTAGGGTAAATCCTTTCCCTATTCAGCTAGAGTATCCCCCTAAATCCCTCTTAGAGGATGTCTGAAAAGGGTGGTGCCAAAAAGAAAAAGAAGGATTAAGCTCAAAAATAAACTAATCCTTCAACAAAATTTATGTCACTATCATACCCAACAGACCTGACATATGCACAATGGGAATTAATTCAATCTTTATTACCCCAAGCAAAATTCGGTGGTCATCCCCGCTCCACTGACCTGCATAGTGTGGTCAACGCTCTTTTTTATATCCTCATGGGTGGTATTGCTTGGAGATTACTTCCCCATGACTTCCCCAAATGGCAAATTGTTTATCACTACTTCCGGCAATGGCGAGATGATGGGACTTTACAGAAAATCAACCAACGTCTTTATCAATGGGAGCGCACAGCAGGTCACAACCACTCTCCTCTGCTAGCTATGCGGTGGTGGATAGCCAGTCGGTGGTCACTGAGCGCAGCCGAAGTGTAGATACCGCAACAATAAAAAGAACATCAAGAAATGCGCGAAGAGGGAAAATCTGTCTTTTTTCTTTTGGATGATGATCACCCACTCCTCAAGAATGCTGAGAATTTAGCCAACTATTGCTCCTTATTATCACTATTGATTCATACTGAGCAAGATTCCTATTTTGGACGTAGTTTCCTCATTGACTCGAGGACAGTTGATTTTGACCGACCAGTAGAGAGGATTTGGCAAGAATACTTGATGTTTGGAGTAGCAAGCCACAGCTATCCTGAAAGCCATGACGAGTTGAGATGGATCTTTTTCCCATATGTTAGAGAGAAAATAATCTCTGTTTCTGAATTGTTGGAAAGAGCTTTTGAATCTGGACTCCGAGAAAAACTGCTGTATGTTGGCAGTATTCTAAAGATTATTAGCCATGAGATTAGTGACATCAGAACAAGGGTTGTAATGATAACTAGCATCCTTGAACTTCTTCTTACACATAATCCTGACTTCAACCGATTTAATGTAGAAGACTCTATCAATAAATAGTTTCAGCTTAAAGTAAGTATTTTGGTCTATTTAAATGACAAAACAGTTGATATTAATGCAGTTAAGAGCCGTCTAAAGACTATTTACCAACAGCGATCAAATATAGCACATGGAAACTTTTTTGCTGTCAACAAGTATATAAGTAGTCTTTCTAAAAAGGAAGGCAAAGAAGAATACTTTGATGAGATCGTTGTAGATCTCTACAAATATGTGAGAGCTGTTTCGGAAGAGTATCTAAAAGATATTAGTTTTGTTGATTTCTTAAAGGAAAATTAAACATTTTTGCTTAAATTTTTATGCAATTTTAGTGCAATATAGTAAAAGAGATGAGAAATGTCCATAAACATAAAATTAAATATATGGATGTTTTAGAAATATATGATCGCTATTTATTCAGCTAGGTGATCGAACAATCTCCTAAATGCTTGCTAATATTAAAATGAGGTTCATACCTATCTTGCCGAACGTCAACACCATTCAGCGATCGTTCAACAGGAAGCTGAAAAATAATTTTCTGTAGATGAGTTATTAAAATCGTAAAAAGAATTGATCTGATAGATTTTGGGAAATAATATGATGACTAATTTTAATAAATTTAGATTAGAGAACTTGATAGCGATTGTGGCAACCACAGCTACGATCGCTGTTATGATTGCAACTCTTACAGCTTGTGGCAAATCAGAAAATCCCCCCACGGTAGCCAGCCCTATCAGTAGCCCAACCCCCATAGCTGCTGCCTCTCCTAAACCTTCAGTGGCTGCGGTTCCTCCTGTAGAAACTCCTGTAACTGTATCGGTGGGATCCACTTCCAAGACAAATGCCCCAGCCCCTGGTCCTGTAGCATCCGCAGCACCATCAGTCAAAACTACCGAACTAGCTAAGAATCCTAATTCCCCGGTTAGTAGGACAGGACTTTGTAGAGGTGTAGAAGGAGCGATCATCACTGTAGAAACCAAGAATTATGTGGTGGCAATTTGTGGCAAGGGTGAGCCGGAGTTTTATGTGGGGATGGAGAAGGAAGATCCCACAAACTCTATTCGTCTGCCCTTAACTGATTTTTCTCCTACGTTTTATTCAGCAGTAAATGGGAACACTACCTATGTTCTAGCTAAAACTCCTAAAGGGCATTTCTTAACTGTTACCCAAGGTAATAAAGAACTATTAAGAGAAGTAGTTAGTGGTTGGGGTAATTAAATTGAAGCTGGATTAGTCATGAATCGTATTGCGGCTTACCTATATAGTGATCCTCTGTTGGAGGCAGCTCCAGATCCCACAATTTGGGGTTGGGAGATCGATCGCATCTATCAAGATTTGGGAGATCGCCAACAATTACAGCAACTTTTAATAGACTGTCAACAGGAAAAAATTAATTATCTTTTGGTGCGGCACTGGTCAGAATTGGGGGATCGCTTACAGGAAATTGGCGATCGCCTGAAATTGCTTACTAATCATGGGGTACAGGTAGTCGCCATTGAGCAAACCTATAATTCCCTTAACACCCTGGGGGAGCAGCGATATTGCTACGCAACGCCAGAGCGACCGACAGAATTATTTCATCTTCTGCAAGATATTCAAGACACCCACCAAAGTCGCCGCATCCAACAGGGTCATGCTCAGAATCGGCTCCAAGCTCTGCCTCCGCCGGGAAAGGCTCCCTACGGTTATCGTCGGGGACAGGATCGCTACTTGATCGATCGAAGTACGGCCCCTGTAATTAAGGATTTCTTTGAATATTTTCTCCTCTACGGTTCCCTGCGGGGAGCGGTGCGCCATCTTCAGAAAAAATATAGCAAAAAAGTTTCGGCAACTACAGGGCAGCGCTGGTTAAGCAATCCCGTCTATCGGAGACATTTGGCCTACAAAACTGGGGAAGTGATCACCAATACCCATGCCCCTATGATCACCCCAGAGGAGGCCGCTCAGATCGATCGCCTCCTGCGTCGAAATAGTCGTCTGCCCTCCCGTACTGCCAGTGCGCCCCGTTCTCTGGCGGGGTTAGTTATCTGTGGGGAATGTCAGTCTGCCATGACCATTACGAGAGTGACCAAACCCCGGAAGAAGGGAGAATATCTCTATGTGCGTCCCCGGAGTTGTGGCAGAGTGGGGAGGCATACCGAGAAAAATGGGCAAGGGGCAGAGGAGGTAGGGAGGGAATCTAAGGCATTACTGAGCAAAGCCGAAGTACCAGTAATGAGCGGAGCTGAAGTAAAGTGTGGAGCGATCGCTTACGATGCTATATTTCGTGCCACGGTTGATAAAATTGCCGAAGATTTGCCCCAAGCTGTGGCGGAGGTGAGTTTACCCAATTTGGAAGTATTCAAAGCTAGTATTACTGGACAAATTAACCGTAACCAAGAGATTCTAACTCAATTACCCGAGTTAATTATCCAAGGAATTTTAGATCAGGAAACTGCCAATTTACGAAGTTATAAACTACGTACAGAAATTTCTCAATTAGAAACTAAATTAGCTCAACTGCCCCCGGGAAATTTGGTAGCGATCGCCCAGAATGTTTCCCTTCCCCAGTTTTGGCTAGACCTCTCAGAAACCGAGCGCCGTTTTTATCTCCGGGAATTTATCCAGAAAATTATTATTAATCGTCAAGGAAAAGAGTGGACGATCGAGCTAGTTTTTATTTTTTAATTAATCTGCGTTATGGATAAGGGAGCACCTAAAAGAAGTAGCTTTATTTAACGTGAGTTTGGTTTAAGCAAAAGCTCTAACCCTAAGCCTAGAGACGTTCCCTAAGCGGACTTGTACTGAGCGTAGCCGAAGTAGTCGAAGGGAAAATTTCCGCTACAAATAAAGATAATTGATCGAAGATTTGTGGTGGGGTTTTGGCTACTTCGACTTCGCTCAGCATAAATTCGACTACGCTCAGCCAGCAATAATGGTTATGGTTTTCGTAAAATAGTATCCGGGGGATTTCTTATCCCGAACTCACGTTATCTAACGTCAGTATTTATCTTCTTCTAGGGACTGAGTGGGTGTAGAAATCGTAGGCTAGTCTGGTATGGGGGAAGATGGCTTTTGCCTCTTGTAATAAATCATCTAAGCCTAGGGCATTGCCCGGAGCATAACGGGGGCTAAAATGAGTCATGATTAATTCCTTGACTCCGGCACCGAGGGCAACTTGAGCCGCCATAGTCGAGGTGGAATGGAGACGATCGAAGGCCATCTGAGCATCAGCATGAGCAAAGGTCGCTTCATGGATGAGGACATCTGCCTCTTTGGCCAACTCCACTGCCCCTTCACAATAAACTGTGTCGGTACAATAAACTACTTTCCTGCCCAGTTCGGGCGGCGCGCACAGGTCTGCCCCATTAATTTTTCGTCCATCTTCTAAAGTAACAGTTTTACCCTGCTTTAGTTGGCCGTACACAGGACCGGGTGGAATACCTAAGGCCTCCGCTTGGGCAACATCAAACCGGCCGGCACGATCTTTTTCCGTAATTCGGTAGCCGTAGGCAGGAACTTTATGGGTCAGACTGCCGCAGGTAACAATAAATTCAGCATCTTCATAGACCAATCCCGGCTGGATGGTGTGGACTTTGACGGGGTAGGCTAGGCGAGTATAGGAATACTTAGTACAGGCTTGGAGATAAGCAGCTAGGCCTTCGGGGCCATAGACATCGATCGCTTCAGCATTCCCCGCCATGCCACAGCTTGCCAATAGCCCCAACAACCCAAAAATGTGATCCCCGTGGAGATGGGTCACAAAAATCCGGCGGAGTTGGCTAATTTTTAGATCGCTCCTCAGGAGTTGGTGCTGGGTTCCTTCACCACAATCCAATAGCCAGACCTCAGCTCGTTGGGGCAAACGCAGGGCAATACTAGAAACATTCCGAGATCTGGTGGGAACTCCTGAACTAGTCCCTAAAAATGTAATTTCCACACTCAATTTCCCCTAAAGCTAACTCCCGATCAAGACCCCTCTATTCTATCCTAGCAAGCATCTAGAAACTGGAATTCCTGAACTACAGCAATTTGTGTTCAGATAAGTACTGAACTTATTTCCCCATAGATACCTTTACCTCAGTCCAAGCTTCATCATAGAGTTTGGTTGCCTCACCCACATCTTCTAGAGCTTTGAGTTTGGTGAATACTTCTGGATTGGGATAGATACTAGGATTTTTTAAGATTGTCGGGTCGATTAGACCCTTATCTAGGGCGGCTTGGTTGGGGCTGGCATACTTGATGAAATTAGAGTTTTTGGCACCTATTTCTGGTTCT
>JANMHD010000286.1:0-2793 GCA_031374985.1 Coleofasciculaceae cyanobacterium OTE_70_metabat_329
AAGAAGTGGTTCCTAAGGGAAAAACTATTGCAGATATTTCTATTCCTGAAGCTGCTTACTATTGTGGTCTTGATGCCTACATGACTTGGCATTTATACGATGTTTTACAGGCTGATTTAGCCCATTATCCAGAACTAGAAAAACTCCTGTTAGAGGTGGAATTACCCCTAGAACCAGTGTTAGCAAAGATGGAATCAACCGGGATTAGAATTGATATTAATTATCTCCGGCAATTTTCTCAAGAATTAGAGAAAGATTTGGGAGCGATCGAGCAACAGGCTTGGGCAGCAGCAGGACAAGAATTTAACCTAGGTTCACCAAAGCAATTAAGTGTAATTCTCCTTGATAAATTAGGGGATACATTTATTAAGAAATCTCGCAAAACCAAAACTGGCTACTCCACAGATCATGCTACGTTGGAAAAGCTCCAAGGTGATCATCCGATCATTGATGCTATTCTAGAAAATCGGACTTTGGCTAAACTAAAATCTACCTATGTAGATGCTTTACCAGAATTAGTGAGCCAGAAAACCCATCGAGTTCATACGGATTTTAACCAAGCGGTTACAAGCACGGGCAGATTATCTTCTTCTAATCCTAATTTACAAAATATTCCCATTAGAACTGCTTTTTCTCGGCAGATTCGGAAGGCATTTCTCCCCGCAGAAGGTTGGTTATTAGCAGCGGCAGATTATTCACAAATTGAACTAAGAATATTGGCACATCTATGTCAAGAACCAGTGTTATTATATGCCTACCAAAATAATGAAGATATTCATACTGTAACAGCAAAATTAATTTTTGAAAAAGAAGAAATTAGCTCTGAAGAAAGACGCTTAGGCAAAATTATCAACTTCGGGGTGATCTACGGTATGGGCGCACAAAAGTTTGCTAGAGAAGCCAAGGTATCAGTAGCTCAGGCAAAATCTTTTATTGATAAATTCAATAGTCGTTACTCTCAAGTTTTCAACTATCTGGAACAATTAAAAAGAGAAGTAATTAGTCAGGGCTATGTGACAACTATTCTAGGTCGTAGGCGTTATTTTCAGTTTGAAGGAGATGCAGTTAAAGCCCTACGGGGAACTCCACCAGAGGAGATTGATCTGAAGAAACTTAAACTTAGTCAGTACGATTCTCAGTCTTTACGATCGGCTGCCAATGCCCCTATTCAAGGTTCCAGTGCAGATATTATCAAATTAGCAATGGTGAAACTCCATGAAGTTTTAAAAAACTACCAAGCAAGATTACTATTACAAGTCCATGATGAATTAGTTTTAGAAGTTCCTCCGGCAGAATGGGAAGAGTTGCAACCCCAAATTAAATCAGCGATGGAATCAGCCGTGAGTTTGAGTGTGCCTTTATTGGTGGAGGTGCGATCGGGTGCTAACTGGATGGAAACGAAATAATTACAGCAATTTGCGTTCAGATAAGTGGCAAGACGATCCCCCTAAATCCCCGTGCTAACGCACCACTACGCTAGAAAAAAGGGGGACTTAAAGATAAAAAATGTAGCTTACTAGGTTACGATTTGAGACAAATAAGAGTTTAATCTAGTTCTCTGCGCCCTTCCATAGCTCTGGCGAGGGTAACTTCATCGGCGTATTCTAAGTCGCCACCTACGGGTAAGCCAAAGGCAATGCGAGTTACTTTGGTAAAGGGTTTCAGGAGATGCCCCACGTAGAGAGTAGTAGTTTCTCCTTCCACACTAGGACTAATTGCCAGAATTACTTCTTTTATTTCCTTTCCCCCAACTCGCTGGACTAATGACTGGATATGGAGTTGATCGGGGCCGATCCCATCCATCGGCGAAATTACTCCGCCTAGTACATGGTATTTCCCTCGATATTCCTTAGTTTTCTCTAGGGCTATTACATCACGGGAATCGGCAACTACACAAATAGTATGATTATCTCGATGAGGCGATCGACAAATATCACAAATGGGTTCAGCAGACAGATGAAAGCACACTTGGCACTGCCCTACTTGTTTTTTTGCATCTACTAAGGATTGGGCAAGGGCTTGGACATCGGCCTCTGGGCGTTTGAGGATGTGGAGGGCTAGACGCTGGGCGCTTTTGGGGCCGATACCGGGTAAGCGTTGTAATTCCTCGATTAGGCGGGCAAGGGGACGGGTGTACACGGGGGTGAAGGAGGTAAGGGTAAAGAAGATGAGGGAGGTAAAGAAGATGAGGGAGGTAAAGAATTAAGCTAACTTTATACTTTTTATAGTAATAAGATTCAGTCTGTCAATTGTAGCATAAGCAATTAAGTTTCTGTGCATTATTGATGCATTATTATAGACAAATTAATATATATTAAAATCCTAATTTTATGCAGAAATTGGTATTAATTGGTGGTGGTCATAGCCATGCGATCGCTATACTTAGTTTTATTAAACAACCCTTAAAAGATACTCAAATTACTCTAATTACTGATGTATTATATGCTCCCTATTCTGGAATGTTACCGGGACATATTGCTGGGGTTTATGACTTTGAGGAATGTCATATTGATTTAGCTAAATTAGTAGCGGCTGCCAAAATAGATATTATAGTTGCTAAAGTTCTTAATTTAGATGTAGCTAATCAACAAGTTATTTGTGATAATTCTCAGGTAATTCTTTACGATATTCTCTCTATAAATATTGGCAGTAATCCTCAGGTTGGTAGCATAATAGGGGCTGAGAGTTATGGTACTCCAGTAAAGCCAATTCCTACTTTCTTAAAAAAATGGGACCAATTAATTCAGCAATGGGAAGATAATCAAAATAAGCAGAAAAGTTTAACAATAACTA
>JANMHD010000311.1:0-8036 GCA_031374985.1 Coleofasciculaceae cyanobacterium OTE_70_metabat_329
CGATCGTACTAAGTTCTGTACTTCTTCTAAAACTAGGGGAATGAATCGCAAAGACAAAGTTAAAGTCAGGGCAATTTCTGTTACTGGGACATTAAAGCGGCGCAAGGGATGGAGTAGTTTTTCGAGAGCGGCGGTAATTTCCTCCGGCGCAGTAGTCAAAAGAAATAAATTAGTGCTGTAGACTACGGTGAAAAATAAAGTACTAACCCGGAGGGCTAAATCTAAAGAACGGCGGGTGATGGTCAAAACTCCCACTTTAGCTATTAAATAACTATAAGCTGTGGGCTGGGGGAGATTTAGGGGTGAAGCTGGCAAGCGGGGCTGGTGGCTAGTGGCTAAACCGTCAGCAGAGACACTTACTAAGAGAAAAGCAAAGCAAGCTATGAGAAATAGCCATCCCATCTGCTGTTTCCATACCCGCAAGGGAATTTTTGCCGTTAGGGTAAGGATAATCAAAAAGATGACTAGAGCCAGCCGCCAGATAGGGTCTGCCAAGATTGGGGTAACCAGAAAACTCATTAACCAAGCTAGTTTGAGCCGAGAATCTAAATGATGCAACCAAGTTATTGGCTGTTCTAAGTAAAGTCCGATGGGAAGCGATCGTAATAAATCCATAGGTTACGAAACTAACTAAAAAGCGGGTGATGGGACTCGAACCCACGACGTTCACCTTGGGAAGGTGACATTCTACCACTGAATTACACCCGCAGAAGCAGAAATGGAACTTTGTTTGCTTGGCGTGACTTCCAAACCCCCAGGGAATTTTAAGACTCAGCCTTGGGTATGGAGCTATGCGGATTCGAACCGCAGACCCCTTCGATGCCATCGAAGTGCTCTACCAACTGAGCTATAACCCCGTGTGCGTATTAAATCATAACTGATTCATTCATTCTAGTCAAGTCTAAAGTAGATAAATTGGGGATTTTAGATTTAGAGTTACCTAGGGGAAATACATCAACCAACCCTAGTTAAATGGCCCATGCAGTTACCTACAATGAAATAGACCAATAACATTGCTGCTGCTGACACAGCCACTAAGATTCCTGCCAACATTAGAGAAAATTCCTGTTTGGATAGTGCCTCTTGCATCAGGTGTAGCGACCATGCCACCAGAGCAATCACAAAAATAAGAATTACAATCAGCATAATTTACAAACCGTTACATTGTTTCTATTGTAACAGTCTATTTTCTAGCTGTATCCCCGAAATGTGATTAATTCTCAAAAGAAAAGTAATCGATCGCAGAAGTTAAGGTTATCTATTCTAAATGTCCTAGCGCACAGCCATAGATTTCTCTTGGAGATAATGCTTAATTTCCGAGACGCTCAACTCTCCATAGTGGAGGAGAGATGCCAACAAAGCCGCTTCCGCCTTACCTTCCGTAAGAGCTTGATGAATATGTTCACAGTTGCCGGCACCTCCAGAAGCAATTACAGGAATTTGGACAGATTCTGCCACCCGGCGAGTAAGTTCGAGATCGTAGCCAGCCTTTGTGCCATCAGCATCCATGCTAGTTAGGAGAATTTCTCCCGCACCTCTAGTTGCCATTTCTTTAGCCCATGCCAGGGCATCTAAACCAGTGTTTTCTCGACCGCCCCGGATGTAGACATCCCAGCCTGGATTCTGGGGATTTTCTCTACGTCTGGCATCGATCGCTACAACAATACATTGCGCCCCGTAGCGATCGCTAGCCCGATTGATTAATTCCGGCTCCCGGACTGCGGCAGAGTTAATACTTACCTTATCTGCCCCCGCCCTTAATAAATGTTTAATATTATCTAAGGATTGAACTCCGCCCCCCACGGTCAAAGGAATAAACACCTGCTCTGCCGTACGTTGCACCACGTCAAGAATAATACTCCGATCTTCATGGGTAGCGGTAATATCAAGGAATACTAGTTCATCTGCTCCAGCATCGTTATACACTTGAGCCAATTCCACCGGATCTCCCGCATCCCGTAAATCCACAAAATTAACTCCCTTGACTACTCGACCAGCCTTCACATCCAAACAAGGTAAAATACGTTTTGCCAACATTGATTTAATTTGTGCTTATTAGTTTAAGTTGCGCTAAATCCATTACAGGTACTTCCAAAATAAGGGATTTAAGCCCCTTGCCTATCCTAACTGCCTTGGCAAGAAACCTATCCTACTCAATACCCCGTTATCCTAGCATCAGCTATCATCAGGTATGGCAATTATTTCTTCTCATTCACCCGCTAATTCTGGAGACCAACCCCTAAAGAAAGTTAGGCAGGAAGTTCAGCCCCTAGCTCCAGTTTCTCCCAGTCGGGAATTATTGCAAGCTGCTGCCACTGGGGAAGAAACCCAAGAAGAAAAGATTCGCCCCAATCGTCTAGCAGACTACGTGGGTCAGAAGGATCTGAAAGGGATATTGCAAATTGCGATCGCTGCGGCTCAGGGCAGAAAAGATCCCCTAGATCACCTATTGCTCTACGGACCACCGGGATTAGGGAAAACGACTATGGCTCTAATTCTGGCGGCAGAGATGGGGACGAATTGCCAGATCACCTCGGCTCCTGCTTTAGAAAGACCACGGGATATTGTGGGTTTGTTGATGAAGGTTGCACCGGGGGATATTTTATTTATTGATGAAATTCATCGCCTCAGCCGCATGACTGAAGAATTATTGTATCCAGCGATGGAAGACTTTCGCCTAGATATTACGATCGGCAAGGGACAGAGTGCCAAAATTCGTAGCTTACCCCTGCCCCCCTTTACCCTCGTGGGCGCTACAACTAGAGCCGGAGCTTTGAGTTCTCCCCTGCGCGATCGCTTTGGCTTAGTCCAGCGCCTGAAATTTTACGAACTAGATGAATTAACTACCATCATTCAACGCACAGCCAGAATCTTACCTGTAGACATCACTACTACAGGCTCAGAAGAAGTCGCTCGCAGAGCTAGGGGAACACCCCGCATTGCCAATCGCCTCCTAAAAAGAGTCCGGGATTATGCCCAAGTGCAGCAGACTCCCCAAATTACTGCCGAAGTAGCAGCGGCCGCCTTAGAACTATTAGAAGTAGATCCTTTGGGGTTGGATTGGACCGATCGCAGTCTCTTGAAGATAATCATTGAACATTTCAATGGTGGCCCCGTAGGTTTAGATTCCCTAGCGGCGGCCACGGGGGAAGATGTGAAGACGATCGAAGATGTTTATGAACCTTACCTGCTCCAAATCGGCTATCTTCAACGTACCCCCAGGGGCAGAGTTACTACAGAAGCCGCTAGAAAACACCTAGGTTATTAATTTTGGGTTAATATTCGAGGTTGGAACCCCCTGAATCCCCCTTGAAAGACCCCCTAAATCCCCCTTTTAAGGGGGACTTTTATAAGCACACTCTCCCCCCTTTTTATAGGCTTTGCCTTCCCGGAAGGGTAGGGGGGCTAGGGGGGTTTCCATCAATAAGCCAAGGTTTCCAAAGTTTCCCGGAGGTACGATCGTACCTGTTGATCAAGTAGGTTAATTTGATCAAGACTGTCTTGTGCCTTGATTACGGATGTAGGAGTAGCCAGAGATTTTTCTAATTGCCAGCGTTGGAAACCAGAACTAGAAGCGATCGCCCCCTTCAAACTAGCCCAAATTTGTTGATCAGCAGTATCATCAGCCAAGGAGAAAACAGCAGAAGTTGTCATAATATCTGTACCAGAAATAAGTGTGAGTGATATCTATTTACTAAACGGAACCTGTAGTTAATTATCGTTAGTTAAGACGAGGGTTGTTGTGTACAGCTATACCTGAAATTACCCAATATTTATCACCAGGCAATTATCCTGATACTTCCAATAGCTAGAGCGCAAAATTGCGATATATCCTACTAAAATTCGTCCCAGGAGCTTTTATTATTATCACTAATTTTCACGACGTTGCTAAACATTTGCCAAAATTCAGCAAAAATCACAAATCACACAAATCAATGTAGAGTATTAGGGTGATTTTCTTAACCTTGTAAACTTCATGAGTAATTTAACAGCTATGACTAATCCAATAGCTTGGGTGAACCAGTCTTCCCCTAATTTTCTCTCTTCATTTCTGGTTGCCACAATTCCAGACTCAATCCCCACAACAGAACCAGTCAGCAGCTCTCTAGTTTTAGCCGCCGTACTATTAACTTTAGTTATTATTTACTCAGCCAGTAAAGTTGGTGCTGAAATCTGCACTCGGATCAACTTACCTGCTGTCTTGGGAGAGTTGGTAGGAGGGGTGGTAGTAGGGATTTCTGCCCTACATTTAATAGTATTTCCAGAGGGTGGTTTA
Source organism: Coleofasciculaceae cyanobacterium OTE_70_metabat_329 (assembly GCA_031374985.1). Classification (GTDB taxonomy): domain Bacteria; phylum Cyanobacteriota; class Cyanobacteriia; order Cyanobacteriales; family JAAUUE01; genus JAAUUE01. The sequence continues at coordinate 4,277 of JANMHD010000311.1, forward strand.
GGAGCTACAGACTCCCTACTGATTAGTTTTCTAGAATTAACTGCCAACCTTTCACCCCAAACCGCTGCCGCCGTGTTTCACTCAGAAAGTGAAGTAATCTCGGTTTTAGCAGAACTAGGTGTAGTGATCCTGTTGTTTGAAGTAGGTCTAGAATCTGATCTCAAGGAACTCCTGAAAGTGGGACCCCAAGCCACTGTCGTTGCGATAGTTGGGGTAGCAGCTCCCTTTGCTGCCGGAACTCTGGGCTTAGTTTATTTATTTGGAGTTCCCCTGATCCCCGCCATTTTTGCCGGGGCAGCCTTAACTGCCACTAGTATTGGGATCACCTCTAGAGTCCTCACGGAAATTGGCAAGCTCAACACCACAGAGGGGCAGATTATCCTAGGGGCAGCAGTTTTAGATGATGTACTAGGAATTATTGTCTTAGCTGTAGTTGCTGGATTAGCAAAAACTGGAGAAATAGAGGTTGGTAATGTAGTTTATCTAATTATTAGTGCGGCAGTTTTCCTAATTGGGGCAATCCTGGTAGGGCGGTTATTAAACCCTTATTTTGTGGCACTAATTAATAAGATGCAAACTAGAGGAGAGTTGTTACTTACCTCCTTAGTTTTTGCCTTTATTCTTTCCTACATTGGCGGAGTAATTAGATTAGAAGCAATTCTCGGTTCCTTTGCGGCGGGTCTGGTGTTGGCAGAAACAGAAAAACAAGAAGACCTCCAAAAACAACTATCACCGATCGCTGATATGCTAGTCCCCATTTTCTTCGTCACTGTGGGGGCAAAAACCGATATTGGAGTACTTAATCCTACTAACCCTACCAATCAAGAAGGGCTGGTTTTAGCCATTTTCCTGATCCTTGTCGCTATTATTGGTAAGGTGATAACTGGTTTAACCGTATTTGGTAAGCCGGGGATCAATCGTCTGGCCGTAGGGATAGGGATGATTCCTAGAGGAGAGGTGGGATTAGTATTTGTTAGTGTAGGAGCTGCCAGTGGAGCTTTAGACAAATCTACAGAAGCTGCCATCATTATGATGGTAATTGTGACTACTTTTGTCGCACCACCCCTACTCCGTTTAGTATTTCAAGATAAACCTCAAGAAATAGGAGAGGTAGAAACAAAATTATAAATTTATCTTCAATTAACCCAGTAATTAGGAACTCGATTTAGGGCAAGATAACCTCCATAGCTGGAAAATTCACCTCTAAATATAGGCTATAAATACAAGCTTGAATACATGCTTACAGCAGTTTTGATTCAATTAAAACTAAAAAAACCTCTAAATTCCTGTACTAACGTGCCGCTACGCTAGAGAAAGAGGGACTTGAAAATTGAGGTTGTAACTTACTAGGTTGCAATTTGCTGTAGATGTAAGGTTAGTATTTGTTCCTGTTTCTAATTACTGATTATCAATACTAATAACTCAATGCTGAAGTTCCTCACACACCCTTGGTTTCTTCTCAATTTTTTCTTTGTTCTGCTCTGGATTTCTCCAGCAGAAGCAGCAAGATTACTGGATTGGCGCTTTGAATCAAATCAGAACCAACTAACTTTTAATACCGATGAAGGTGTGCAACCTACTGCCCAAGTAATTAATAATCCCACTAGATTAGTTATTGATTTGCCGGGAGTTAGTCGGGGAAATATTACCCGGAATCAATTTGTTGGGGGTTTAGTTCGAGAAGTGCGAGTAGGACAATTTGATGCCCAAACTACCCGAATTGTTGTAGAAATGGCAGCAGGGTATGCGATCGATCCCCAACAAGTGAGTTTCCAACCCACGGGAGATAAACAATGGCGAGTCCAAATACCTGCCCCCCAACCCCTCGATCGCTCTTCCTTGCCTCCCACCACAAACCTTGTTATTCCGAATAATCTAGGGGCGGGAAATCCTTCTAATCCTCTGCCTTGGCTTAATAGTGATAATGCTACCCTCAGTGGACAGTCCTTACCTTTTCAAGTAATCTCCTCTGGCTTTTTCCTGACTGGCATCACCGGAAATCCCCAGATTAGGAGCCGCCGGAGTGACGATCGCCGTACCCTTGAATTTGAGGTTGAAGGGGCAAACTTTCCCCCTAACTTAATCGGCCAACCACTGACAGTAAATCGTTACGGGGTAGGGCAGATCCAGTTTACTCAAATTCGTAATTCGGTAGTGCGGATTACGATGGGGGTTAGCTCTGAAGCTCCCGACTGGCAAGCTCTCTACAATAGTCAAGCGCAGGCACTCCTCTTGGCTCCCTTGGGAGTCAGCACTGCTGAATTAGAGAGGCAGACGGGAGCAAATTCTAGTAATTCTCCCTCCAGTAGTTCCCGCTTGGCAATGATCCAAAGTTTGGAGCTTAGTGGCGATCGCACTCAACTATTAATCCGAGCTAACCAATCCCTGAATGCCAGTGGCAGCTTTGATAACAATCGTAATTTCCGTATAACTATTCCCAACGCTCAGGTTGCCAATCCTCTGCCTCAGCCCCGCTTAGATTCCAATAGTCCTATCTCTCGCCTCCAAGTTTTGCAACAGGATGCCCAGACGGTGGTAATTGTCCTCCAACCTTCCTTCGGGGCAAGGTTTGGCCAAGTAAATCAACTGAGTGACCAGCTAAGTGCCTTACAAATTTTCCCGCAATCCATTGTCGGCTCTTCCTTTCCCCCCAACAATAATCCCCCATCTTTTCCTAGCAACCCTGCGAACCTACCCATCGAGCTACCTACCGTCCGGGGTCGCCCTGTGGTGGTCATAGATCCAGGACACGGCGGGCGAGATCCGGGGGCTGTGGGCATTGGAGGGATGCAGGAAGCGGATATTGTTTTGGATATCTCCCAACGAGTGACCACCTTGCTAGAAGGTCAGGGAGTACAGGCTAGACTCACCCGTACCCAAGATGTGGAGATTGATCTAGCTCCGCGAGTGGAGCAGGCCAACAGAGCTAATGCGGATTTATTTGTGAGTATTCATGCCAATGCGATTAGTATGAGTCGTCCTGATGTTAATGGCTTAGAAACCTACTATCTGGGGTCTGGTCTAGAGTTGGCAAATACAATTCATCGGAGTATTCTGCAAGCAATTCCTGAGATGAACGATCGCCGGGTGCGCCAATCTAATTTTTATGTCCTGCGGAATACTCGAATGCCGGCGGTGTTGGTAGAGACTGGTTTTGTCACTGGAGCTGACGATGCCCGGCGATTTCAGGATCCTACCTTTCGGAGTCGGATGGCTGCGGCGATCGCTAGGGGTATCTTGCAATATTTACAACAGAGGTAATAAATTACAGAGATAAGGAGTTATTTAATTACTCAGGAGCAAAATTTATGGATCCATTTTCTGGATTAGCGATGGCAGGCACGTTGATTTTGACGAAGGCTTTTGAGAAACAGGGGGAGAAATTAGGGGAGGCAGTATGGAAAAAGGCTGAAAGTGTAATGGGATTATTGATGAAGAAAGCCCCAGAGACGGCCGTGGCTATAGAAAAAGTGGTGCAAACACCAGAATTGGCGGTGCAGCAACCATCACTGTATGGTCATGGGGAGTTGAGCCAGCAAATTGAGGAATTGGTGGTACGGGATGTGGAGGTGCGATCGGCCTTGGAAAGTTTGGTGCAGGAAGCTAGTCCCCAAATGCCCCTGACCATTGAGAATTGGCAAGGTATTAATATCAAGGGTGGGGTAAATACAGTCCAAGGTATTACTCAGACCTTTAATTAGTAAGGGAAGGTGGGCATTGCCCACCCTACCGAGTCCGCGAAGGCGGACTTTGCTCTTGT
>JANMHD010000321.1:0-2454 GCA_031374985.1 Coleofasciculaceae cyanobacterium OTE_70_metabat_329
AGCAAGACCTGTCTTTCTAGTTCGGTACTGAGGCTAGTTGCTAGATTCTCAAGCACAGCGATCGCTCCCTGGGGACTAGGGGCTATGTTACTAGCTGCGGCAAATACCCGCTGCCTGAGTAGCTGGGGTTCTAGGGGGCTAACCACTTCAAATGTGGCATAACTAGTTTTGAGAATGTGCGCCAAGCCCCGCCAGACCTTGAAATCAGGCTTTTCTCCCTCCAACTCACTAAGGGCTGCATCTAATTTACCTTGAGGATAATTTAAATGTTGTTGGAGGCAGGTAATTAGTTCTGTAGCGATCGCTTTTTGGGCTTTATCTATCGGCAGATGCTTCGGAACAACGGTTTCGCCGTTTTGACGATAGATTAATAATTCACTAGGCAGCATAAAACTATTGTAGGGAGAGCTTTAACTATTGTAGGGGGCATTAGCCCGACGACGCAGAATGTGAAGTAAGGTCTGGAAAGTTTCTGGAAAGGGAGCGATCGCTTCTAGCAACTCTCCCGAAACTGGATGAATTAAACGCAACTTCCATGCATGGAGCGCCTGTCCCGGCAGGTTCACCCCGATATCCCGACCCCGACCATAGACCGGATCCCCCACGATCGGATTCCCCATATAAGCGCTATGCACCCGAATCTGATGAGTGCGTCCCGTTTCTAGCTGGAATTTGATTACTGTATAATTGCCTAATCTTTCTTCGGTTTGCCAGTGGGTAATGGCATTCCTACCGCCTTTTTCTAGAGGGATGATGGTGATTTTTTGCCGATCAACTGGATGGCGACCCAAGGGCTGATCTACAATTCCCGCCTCTGTTTTAGGGGAACCGTAGACAATCCCTAGGTATTCCCGATAAGCAGTTTTAGCCTTGAGTTGTTGTTGCAAATGATGATGAGCATGGTCAGTTTTCGCCACCACGATCGCCCCCGTAGTGTCCTTATCCAAACGATGGACGATCCCCGGCCTCTGCACCCCGCCAATGGCAGCAAGGGGACAATGAGCAAGGAGAGCATGAACTAAAGTCCCGTGACTATGCCCCGGTGAGGGATGCACCACCATTCCGGCAGGTTTATTAAGAATGATTAATTGATCATCTTCGTAGAGAATATCTAAGGCAATAGCTTCTGGTTCTAGATTTAGGGGTACGTCTGGGGGAATGTGCAGGGAAAGGCGATCGCCCGGCTGCACCAAGGTTTTCTTTTCAGTACAGACTTGATCATTAAGCTGCACCTGCCCCGCTTCGATGAGTTTCTGCAAGCGCGATCGAGATAAACCCATTTCTAGGCTTTCCACCTCTTGGGCAAGGTAAGCATCTAGGCGTTGGGGAGAGTGGGTAGAACTGGGAAGATTAATGATATTCATGGATCTATTAACCTTAGCGCCATAAAGCATCAGCTACCCGTGCCACATCGTAGGTTTGGGGGAAATCATGGGCGCGGATGATATCTGCACCCTGAGCGATCGCTCCACAGGTAGCCGCCGCCGTTCCCCAGATTCTTGATTTGGGGTCTGGTTGGTCTAGAATTTTGCCAATAAAACTCTTACGGGATACACCTACTAAAATTGGGACACCAAGATCACGAAACCGGGAAAGATGCCGCAATAGGATAATATTCTGCTCGGCAGTTTTGGCAAAACCGATGCCGGGATCAATAATTAGATTTTCTGGTTTGATTCCTGCTCCCAGTGCTAATTTAATCTGCTGCTCTAGAAATTCGCATACTTCTTCCACCACATCTTGATAATCTGTCAGAGTTTGCATCGTGGACGGAGTTCCCCGGAGGTGCATAAGGGCGATCGGCACATCTAGTTTAGCGACAGTTTCTAGCATGGCCAGATCAAAAGTTGCCCCGGAAATGTCATTAATAATATCTGCCCCCGCTTCAATTGCCGTAGCTGCTAGTTCTGCCCTAGTAGTATCTATGGAGATAGGATGAGTAAGTCCCGCTTGGCGGAGAGCCTGAATTACCGGGATTACCCGTGCTGTTTCCTCCTCTAGGGTAACTTCTTCGGCGCCGGGGCGGGTAGATTGCCCTCCAATATCAAGGATATCGGCTCCATGTTTTACCAAATGATGCGCTTGATCGATCGCCTTGTCTAGGGAGTTAAACTGACCACCATCACTAAAACTATCGGGGGTGACATTTAATATCCCCATTAAATAAGTCCGTTGTCCCCACTTGAAACCATTTATCATCAAATTAGTCCCTAAATAATAATTGCTATGTTGAGAAGGAGTGTTATGAAAAGTAGATTAAGAAAGTTAAAGCTATTATCTCATGGGTTTTTGCCCCTCGCAGCACGGAAGCAAGTCTTAAGGAAATCCCTAGTACAGTCAGTTTTAGGGAGTATTACTCTGACCTTAGTAGGGAGCTTAATGAGTAGTTTAGTTAGTTGTAGTTCTGCTCCTAATCCTAGCAATACTAGCCAAGCAACTCCTACCCCAACAATT
>JANMHD010000331.1:0-5446 GCA_031374985.1 Coleofasciculaceae cyanobacterium OTE_70_metabat_329
TCTGGTTCTCCCTCAGCCCAAACTTTTCCCGCCATTCCTTGGTTATAGTCAATAGAAATACATTTCTGATTTTCAGTTAGTTCAACTAAAGATAGTGCTGGATTAGACCAGCTATCTACAAGGTGTAATTGAAAGCCATCGGGAGACTGGGGCATCCATAATTCCCCCAAATCCCAATCCAAATGCCGACAGATAGTTTCTAAAATTATCGATACACATTGGCTCAGAGAATTTGTTGTAGTTAAAATTTGGGCGATCGCATACTGAAGTTCTTGACGCTTTTGTTGACGTTTTAATTCTGTGATATTCCGTCCCACATAAACTAATTCTGGCGGTAGCCCTGTGTCTATTTCTAAGGTAGAATAGGAAAAAGAAATTATTAAATTTACGCCATATTTAGTCTGGCACTTAGTTGGTTTACCCGGTATTACTGAGACATCTCTAACTATTAAAAAAATAGACTGATCAACTAATTCTGCTTCACTATAACCAAACAAATCTATAGTTGCTTGATTAATAGTTTTAATTGATCCTAAGGAGTTGGTTACTATTAATACATCTGCCATAGAGGCAATAACTTGATCAATATAATTCTTGGAAATTCGGAGAGAGTTTACTAGTAAATTAGTCTCATTGGAATTCTGTACTAAGGATTGTTCTAGAACTCTTCTTTCCGTAGCATCTTCTAATAAGCAAAATAATTTATTTATTTCATCATCACTTTCTGGGTTAGCGAAAATGTGAATATCAAAGTATAAAGGCTGTTGTTGAGGCAAAATCCGCACAATCGCAGTCAGAGAAAAATCTTCCATTTCCCCTATCAAAATAGACTTAATAATATCTTCTAAACCTAATAATTCTGGGAAAAAATTAGTAACATCTACACCCACTATTAACTGTTCTGGGGGATCACTAAATCGGCTCGCTCCCGGAGAGGCACTAATAATAGTGCCTTGCTGATCTAGGGTAAGATATTCGCTACCCCGTGCTTGCAACATTTTAAGAGATAGGGGATTCATAGTTAAGCATTAAGTCATAGATACTGCCAATTTTTCAAATATTTTATCTACATATTCTCCAGTTTTTGCGGAGGTTTGATAAAGGAATAAAACTCTTTCTTGGTAGAGAGATTGAGTACTATAAAATATTTTAGCGGCTTTTTCTGGCTCAATTAAATCAACTTTATTTAAGGCAATAATTATTTTTCCTTGGGGGTTTACAGAATAAAATAAGGATAAATGTTCGGAAATTCGATCGATTGTTTCTGGGCGACTAACATCTGCCACGACCAATGCTCCTTTAGAACCTTGGAGATAGCTGGGAGCGATCGCCTTAAATTTTGTATGGCCTTCTAGATCCCAGATTAATAATTGTAAATCCTGATCGGGCATATTTTCTTTAGATAAAACTATACTTTTACGAGATATCTTTACTCCAACAGTAGATAAGTATTGATCACTAAATTGACCATCTACAAACCTTCTAATTAAGCTAGTTTTACCTACCCCAAAATCTCCAATGAGGCACATTTTTTTCGAGACTGTCACCATGATAATTAATTTTGTATATTGGGAGCTATTAATTCAAATTCTACAAACCTACTTTGCCATAGCTCTGTTGCGTCTGGAACCTTGTTAGTTGAGCCTTTAACCTCTAGCTGTCGTTGTTCGATACCCTGATCAGTTAATATCTGCTGGACACTAGCAGCCCGAGCAGTAGCCAGACGTTGGTTATCGGATACATCTCCTGTAGCATCGGTATAGCCAGTTATCCGCAGTCTAAAACTAGGATTAAGATTCAATAGGGTTTTAATTTCGGTAATTTTGGGAAGACTGCTAGCAGGAACAGTTGCTGCGCCCGCCTCAAAGTAAATTCGCCGTGAAATACCTTCTTGATTAATATTACCTAATTGTATCTGATTAGACAGTATTTTTACACCCGGAATGTTTTGCATGGCTTTGGTTATATTGCCGATAGATTCTCGGTCTTTGACCATGCCATTAATCTCTAAAGTTCCTTCTTTGTATTGAGAACTAATTATAACTCCGGGAATTTTATTTAGAACTATAGTTGTTCTTTGAACTTCTGCGGCCGTAAAACTAGTATCTATAGGAATATCTACGGCAGTTACCCGATTATCGATCGCTAATTTTGGAAATGTTTGTTTAGCAATTGTCCCTGCTCTGTTTTGTAAGGAAGCATTAGGCACTTTACCATTTAGTCTAACTTTATCATCTACTACTTGCGCCTCTAGCCTATATACAGAAAGTTCTGGAGCTTTATCAAGAGCGGTGGTTACTTGTTGAGCTATCTGATTATTAATAGATTGTCGGTATTGATAAATTCCCCAGGGTATAACTACAATACTTACCACTGCAAGAATTACCAAACCCAAAGTTAAGGGATAACGAGAAGTTGCTTTTATATCAGGATCATTATAGGTAATCATATCCTCAATTAGGGTATTAACCTCTTCAGGAATTGTAGAGCGATCGCCTTCAAAATTCATAATTGGTCTATTATAAATCCGCACAATTGTGGCCATCGATCGCCGAAATTTCTTGACAAATCCCTCCGTCATTTGTCCCCGAATTACTAAAGCTAAATAACAATAACCAGCTACTTCTAAAACTATTTTGGAATCACTATAATCAATTTGATTTAATTCTGAAGAATTATTTTTGCTAGTCATACAATCGTTGGCAAAACTACGAATAGCGGTTAACATTCCTGCAATCATATCTGCCTCTAGCTGTTGCTCTTCAGGCGGTTGAGCATTGGCAATGAGTAGTCCCGAATTTTTATGAATCAAAAATACTGCTAGCACCGTAAAAGGTAGAGCCTGCCGAAAAATTAATTCTGCTTCAGAGACTCCTTGAATCTTGGCTTGAACTTTACGTTTTAAGCCCTCCGCACTGAACGCCGTTTCTACTTGACGGTTAATATTAGCGATCGCCTCTCCCATATACTTACTAATCGTCGTCCCAATAATTGGGTACAAAGCATCCACCATAGAATCTTTTTCTAGTCTGATCTGTTCTTGAATTGCCTTGCCCATAGTCGGCCCGATCGCATTAGCAATTTCCTCTGGAGAATCACTAATTTGTCTAGAAATAGCTTCAGAAATAATAGGAGCGATCGCTCCACTCATGGCTACTCGATCTTGCTCGATTCGATGTTGAATTACTTCATCAATAATGGGTGTAATAGCCTTAACTACTTCTTCCTTCGATTGAGATATTTTTAGGCTGAGTACATCAGCAATCATAGGCAGTAATAATTCAATTAGTTTTTCTGGTTCATAAAGTTGACTTTCTAACTTTTTGAGGCTCACCTCTAAGTTCTGGAGCAATTTTTGAGCATCATAAATATCTGGATTTACTAACAAGCGCTGCAAAATATCTAAAGGATCTTCATCTACTTTTAATTCTTGGTCTGATTCTGAAACCAATTCTAATAATGGCTCTAATGGCGGTGCTATAATTACTTCAGGAAGTGTTTCAAATATTGCTAGAGCTGGTTCCGAGAATGTCTCTGGAATAGTTATCACCTCTACAGAATTTTTATCAGGAGGCGAGCTTAATACTAAGTCTCTTAACAAACCTAAATTGGTTAAAGTATCTTTGGCATTGTTAGCTACTGGTTGTGGAGCTTGAGAATGATTATTCCTAGAAGTATTTATAGTGCTATTACTAGAGCCATTTATAGAAGAGCTATTAGTAGAATCAGGAGAATTTGTAGATTTAGGATTATCTAATTTAGGATTATCTAATTTAGAGTTGTCTAATCTAGGAATATCTATTCTAGAAGTATTTATTTCAGATTGAAGAAAATCCTGAAGTTTAGGAATACTAATTTCAGGATTAGTAAGGATAATAGATTTAGGAATAAGTACATCAGTAATTTCTAAATTGTTTATCTGATGATTATCTATTGAGCTAGAGTTATCTTCAGGATTATTTGGAGGAGTAGTTTCTAGACTAAGACTATCTATTCTAGGATTGATTTCACAATCATTACTTTTAGAACCATTACTTTTAGATGGGGGTTGATATTCTGGAGGAATTACAGATTTTTCTGGGGCAGAATTGGATAGAGGAGCGATCGGGAGAGAAAGACTTTTTAGGAGAGATTGGCGATGGGCTGTAATTAAATTAGAAACCTTGGGTAAAGAACTATTTTCGCTATCAGGGGTTGGCTCAAGAGTAGAGGGGCGATCGTTGGCACTACGGTTGCCGTAATCGTTATTAGGAGGATTTTGGCTAGTTGTAGGGGAGGCTGAACTATTAGATTTTGAAGTATTTTTTTGATCACTATTCCCATCTAAATCCGCCAATAAATTTAGCAAGTCATCTAACATATGGCTTGCCGGGCGGTGTGCTGGGGGATTTCTAGGTAGATTTTCCATTAACTCCACCTTGGAGATCGGGTTTAATTGTAGCTAAGGACTAGCTTGTAGTAGATGAATGTCCTTTAATTTTGTTTAATTAACTATTTTTTTAGTTTGCAACTCTTATAAGTATCTTATGGCACCCCTTAACTACATCATACTCATCTAACATCTGAATCATTGAATTTTGGCTCAATTAAACGTACATCGGTATCTACGCTATCTTCAGCAGCTTGCTTGAGCTTAGGGACAAACTCTGTTCCCTTTAATCTCATCCCTAATTCAAATAGGATCTCCGCCATATCATCACGGGATACTTTCACCCCTGTTAGAGTAGCAAAGCGCAGGTCTAGCTGTTCAAAAACCTGAGTTCTTAAGGTGTGGACATCTTCTTGGAGTTTGCCGATGCTCTGGGTCATTTGAGTCCGAATAGAATCGGTCTGAGTATCAATGTCTTTATCAAGATTTTCAATGCTAGTAGAAAACTTTTTATTGCTTCGATCGATCTGTTGCCGGAGTTCCAGTTGCTCTTCTTGGGTACTAGCGATCGCCCCCTTTAGTTTTTTATCAATAGCTTCGGCAGCAAACTTGATTTCTCCTAATAGAGTAGTTTTGACTTCTTCTAGCCGATCGCGCATTTCCTGTTCCATCAGAGAAACATCGGTTTCTATCTTGCCAAAACGAGCATTAAATTCTCTCAGTTGCGACCCGATGATAATGTCACGAATCTGGTCAATATTGCCCAAGCGATCGCGCATTTCTTCCTTACTGAGTTCACTCATTACTTTACCTCTTGCCAAGTTTAGGATGTGCTAATTATTATTCTGCCCATGAAACACATAGAGTTTTGAGTATTTAAACACCTTTTGAGGGGCGGCTAGATACATAAACTCAATATATGATACCAGTAGGACTAGAATTACGGCTATCAAGTACGTTATAAAACTTTTAAGATATGCAGCAGGGAACCATTGTCGCCATTGCCACAGCTATAGTACCAGAGCAGGGTAGTGTGGGCATTGTCCGGCTATCAGGGGAAGAATCTCTGGCGATCGC
>JANMHD010000396.1:0-5031 GCA_031374985.1 Coleofasciculaceae cyanobacterium OTE_70_metabat_329
GCCGCGACCACTGAAGAGGAACATCAAGCTAAATGCCCAGACAAAGTGTGCTGCGAGGAACATCAAGCCATAAGCGGAGAGTGCAGAACCGTAGGAACTAATTACCTGAGAAGCTTGCGCCCACAGGAAGTCTCGGAGCCAACCATTGATAGTAATAGCACTTTGGGCAAAGTTACCATTGGTAATATGAGACACCGTACCATCGGCATTTACTGTACCCCAGACATCCGATTGCATCTTCCAACTGAAGTGGAAAATTACGATCGATAAGCTGTTATACATCCAGAACAAACCGAGGAACACGTGATCCCAACCAGAAACTTGGCAGGTGCCGCCCCGACCAGGACCGTCACAGGGGAACCGGAAGCCTAGGCTAGCCTTATCAGGAATTAAGCGGGAGCTACGGGCATACAAGACACCTTTCAGCAGGATCAACACAGTTACGTGGATAGTGAAAGCATGAATGTGATGCACCATAAAGTCTGCTGTACCCAGAGTAATCGGCATCATAGCAACCTTGCCGCCGACAGCAACTAAACCGCCGCCAAAGGCATGGCTGACAATTTCAGAAGCATTAGGAGCAGTACTGCCGGGAGCCAGTGCGTGGATATTTTGAACCCATTGGGCAAATACGGGCTGGAGTTGAATCCCTGTATCACTGAACATATCTTGGGGGCGACCAAAAGCTCGCATGGTGTCGTTGTGGACATACAAGCCAAAACTATGGAAGCCAAGGAAGATACAAACCCAGTTGAGGTGAGAAATCAAGGCATCTCGTTGGCGGATCACCCGATCGAGCAAGTTATTTACATTCTTGGCTGGATCGTAATCCCGAACCATAAAGATTGCTCCGTGCGCTCCTGCTCCCACAATCAAGAAACCACCAATCCACATGTGGTGCGTAAATAGGCACAACTGGGTAGGATAGTCCGTGGCAATGTAGGGATAGGGAGGCATGGCATACATGTGGTGCGCCACAATGATGGTCAAGGAACCCAACATAGCTAGGTTGATGGCCAATTGAGCATGCCAAGAGGTAGTCAGAATCTCATAAAGACCCTTGTGACCTTCCCCAGTAAAAGGACCCTTGTGAGCTTCAAGAATTTGCTTCATGCTGTGACCGATGCCCCAGTTAGTGCGGTACATGTGACCAGCCACAATGAAGAGGACTGCTAGAGCCAAATGATGGTGAGCAGTATCTGAGAGCCACAAACCACCAGTTACGGGATTCAAGCCACCCTTAAAGGTGAGGAAGTCACTGTAAACACCCCAGTTACCGGTAAAGAAAGGAGTCAAGCCTTGGGCAAAACTAGGATAGATATCCGCCATAAGTCCGGGGTTGAACAACCATTCGTGGGGCAGGGGAATGTCAGAAATCGAAGCAATTAACTTGCCCCCCACGGTGAGAGGCTTGCCTGCATCGATCGCATCCAAACAAGCATTGATAGGCAATGCCACATGGATTTGTTGGCCGGCAAAACCTAGACAACCACAGCCCAGCAACACTGCTAGGTGATGATTCATCATGGATTCCACGTTTTGGAACCACTCCAGTTTAGGAGCGCGTTTATGGTAGTGGAACCAACCCGCAAACAGCATCAGAGCTGCCATAACTAGCGCACCGATCGCGGTGCAGTAGAGTTGGTAGGAGTTGGTGAAACCATTTGCGCGCCACAGTTGGAATAGACCAGAGGTGATCTGAATTCCGTGGAAGCCGCCGCCAACATCAGCATTGAGAATTTCTTGTCCCACTATAGGCCAGACGACTTGGGCGCTGGGCTTGATGTGGGTAGGGTCGGTCAACCAAGCCTCGAAGTTCGAGAACTTAGCTCCGTGGAAATAAGCTCCACTTAGCCAGACGAAGACTACGGCTAGGTGGCCAAAATGAGCACTAAAGATTTTCCGGGAAATATCTTCTAAATCGGAAGTATGGCTGTCGAAATCGTGAGCGTCGGCGTGTAGGTTCCAAATCCAGGTAGTGGTCTTTGGTCCTTTGGCAAGGGTGCGATCGAAGTGACCTGGCTTTGCCCACTTCTCAAAAGAAGTAGGAACCGGATCCTTATCAACCACAACTCTTGCTTTTGCCTCACGCTCTGGAGGACTGATTGTCATGAGGAGTCTCCTCTGATGAACAAGGATAAGGAATAGTTCTAACTTTGATTGATGATAATGCTATGAGGTGATTTGTTCAATTATGGTTAATAATAGTTCAAATTTCTCAGAGGCTCTATTTGCTTAAATAGCTCGGTATTCCATGCCTAGAAACAGTTACAGCCTATTAGAGTCAATGTAATAAAAGTTAATAACTAGCAACATTTTTTACGCATGGCTTTACTTTTTCTATGGTAAGTAAAATATTTTTTAATAAACTTGCCCGTAAACTGTCTGTAAACTACAAGGCTTAAACCCACTAATTCGGCAGCAGGAACTAGCGTGCTACGATTAATAAAGCTCTAAATTCTAGTTTTAAGTTAAATTTTTAGGAACAATTCAAGATGATATTTTGGATAAGTTTCAAATAAATTTTCTAAAATAGCGAATCATTAAGTTTGGGGAAGAGGAGGAAATAGTGTGGGATTAGCAAATAATGGCTCAAATAATGCTTGGTGGGGAAATCTCAAAAAACTAGTCCTGTCCTGTTTGGTTTTGGGCTTAGTTAGTGGCTTGTGGGGGTGTGGAGATCGCATAGAAACCTCCCTACCTGTCTCTAGTAGTTCACCCGTCTCAATTTCTGGGTTGAAGCAATTAAAAGAAGTTGCCCCCCCAGATACTATCCAGCAACTCCACCAAATCCTCGAAGTCAAACAGCCCCAAGTCACTATCCTCAGCCCTCAGTCAGAGCAGGTAATAGCTGATACTCAAGTCGCCGTCCAACTCCAAGTTACAGACCTACCTATATTCCAAGACAAAGACCTAAAATTAGGCTCTCATCTGGAAGTGATTTTGGATAACCAAGATGCCCAGTCTATTTATGATTTACAAAAACCTTTAATTTTTTCTAACCTAGCTGCTGGTAGCCATACCCTACGAGTCTTTGCTTCCTACCCATGGCATGAAAGCTTCAAAAATGAAGGTGCTTATGCTCAAGTTACCTTTCATGTTTTTACCAAAACTATTAATAATAAGCTAGATTCCAAATTACCTTTATTAACCTACAGTAGTCCCGGCGGAAGCTACGGTGCAGAGCCTATCCTCCTAGATTTTTACCTCACCAATGCTCCTCTCCATATGATTGCTCAAGAGGATCCAAAAGATGAGATTCCCGATTGGCGCATCCGAGTCACTATCAATGGTGAAACCTTTGTCGTAGATCAATGGCAACCTATCTATCTCAAGGGCTGGAAGCAAGGTAATAACTGGGTACAACTAGAATTTATTGATGAAAAAGGCAATGTAGTAGAAAACGTCTATAACAATACAGCGAAAATTTTTACCTACAAACCCGGTGGTCAAGATAGTCTTTCTAAATTAATGCGGGGCAAACTCTCGGTAACTGCGGCCAAGGGCATCATCAATCCTACCTATGAAGCTCCTACTCCTACAGTAACCCCATCTCCTGTAACAATACCTAGCCCAATTCCCAGCCCAAAGGTAACTCCCCTAACTCCTAGTCCTCAACCTACTTCTAGCCCTAAGGTAGAAATAGCTCCAAAAACTAGGGTTCTAGAAGAAATTAAGCCGATTCCCAGCCCAGATATAAGAGCTATTAGAGATAGTAAGCCTAATCCAACTCCAGAAACTAAGGTAACGCCTAAGGTTGAAATCATCTCCCCAAGCAAACTTTCGACAAAATCTCCCCAAATAGCTATTCCCCAAGTAACTGCCACTCCTGATCCGCAAATTTCCCTGCCTAAGTCCAAATAAGCAGCTATGATCTGTGGTTTTTATGATGATCAAATCTGCTCAAATACGATCGAGTATAATCAAGCTTCTGTCAAGATTCTGTGATGGGGTGTTAACAAATCAATGGTATAAATCCACTATAATATTTGTAATAAAGGTTTACACTTTTTCCATGGTTATCTATGGTGCTAACTACTTAATTACTTAATCACTAATAGTCGACTTGCCCCTACCCATGCCAGAATCATCTATTTACGAGAAAAGTACCCCTTCTTTCGCCAATCAATACATTCCCCAGTTAGCCTCCTCAGCTTTGACAGACTTTCTGCCTGAGGAATTAATTGCTGACCAACCTCCAGAATTACCCAGAGTTAGTGAACGAGAAGTAGTCAAGCACTATACTCGTTTGTCCCAAAAGAATTTTTCCATTGATACAGGCTTTTATCCCTTGGGGTCCTGCACCATGAAGTACAATCCCAAGGTGAATGACTGGGCAGCATTTCTCCCCGGTCTGGCGCAAATTCATCCTTATCAGCCAGAATCTACAGTCCAGGGGGCATTAAAGCTAATTTATGATTTGGGGATGGCCTTGTGTGAAATTACTGGATTGGCCGAGGCTAGTTTACAGCCAGCCGCTGGGGCACACGGGGAATTGACCGGAATTTTGATGATTCGGGCTTATCATGAATCTCAAGGGCAAACCGAGCAGCGGCGAATAGTTTTAGTCCCAGATTCAGCCCACGGAACCAATCCAGCCACAGCAACAATGGCGGGTTATCAAGTCAAGGAAGTGCGATCGAACTCTGAGGGTTTGGTAGACTTAGACCACCTCAAAGAACTTTTAGATGAGAGTACAGCGGCTTTGATGTTGACTAATCCTAATACGGTGGGATTATTTGAAGAGAATATTTTAGAAATTGCTCGCCTAGTCCATGAAGCTGGGGGGCTTTTGTATTATGACGGGGCAAATTTGAATGCGATCGCTGGCATTGCCCGTCCCGGAGATATGGGTTTCGATGTGGTGCATCTCAATTTACATAAAACTTTCTCTACTCCCCACGGTGGTGGTGGCCCCGGCTGTGGTCCGGTGGTGGCTAATGAGAAATTAGCTCCTTTTCTGCCTAAACCACGGGTACTGAAAGAAGGCGACCGCTACTATATGGAATCTGACTATCCTCAGTCGATCGG
>JANMHD010000413.1:0-2340 GCA_031374985.1 Coleofasciculaceae cyanobacterium OTE_70_metabat_329
TCTAATAATTCCTGCATTACCGGGAAAAATTCTTCCTGTACTGTACAGCAAAGACAGCCATTATTTAGTTCAATAATATTACTAACTACTTCCTTCTCATCATCACAAACTTGGCACGATCGTAATAATTCACCATCAATTCCAATTTCTCCAAATTCATTTACTACCACGGCAATTCTTCTGCCTTGATTATTCTGCAACAAATGCCGAATTAAAGTAGTTTTACCACTACCCAGAAAACCGGTAATTACTGTAACGGGGATTTTGCTCATAGTTTTATTATTTTTCTTCTAGTTGCCAGACTTGTAATTCATAGGATAGATATTTCTCGAAAATTACTCTAGCGGATAAACCTTCGTTGATCAAGCGATCGATCCACTTACCAAACAGGATTTTAAATAGCTTATAAAGGGGTGGCACAGTAATTTCTACCAAGGTTCCCACATATTTGATAGTACTCATTCCATAGGTTTGGAACTCTCGCATATAGAGATCGATCGTGGGCAATATCTGCTCAGAAATATCTTTGGTTTCTACTAACTTAAATCCTGCATCTTCCATAGTCTGCTGAAATTCTTTAACTTCATGACAGTTAGAAAACATGCCTTCTTTATAATTAGCATCCGTCCGCAACATATCTACCAGCAATACATAGCCATTAGGATTCAGCACTTTCGCCGCACCCAAGGCAATATCCTTAGATGCCATATATTGAGTACTTTCGCTAAACAGCACTAGATCATAGGTTCGTTCTGCTTGAAACTCTTCAAAAGTAGTCAAATAAAACTTCGCTTTCCCTTGAGTTTTGGCAAGGAATTTCTCTTGTTGGAAGCTATCAGGAGCTAAACCATCCACACCATAACCCCTAGCCATCAAATAAGTTGCATTACCGCCAATTCCGCAACCCACATCCAAAATAGCTTTTACTCCTTGGGGAATATGGTTTGCAATTAAAGCGGCATAGGCTGCCTGAGCTTCCCGAAATCGGGGCATGATCAGGTCTTCTGGAGGAACAGGAATATTCTCCCAGTAACCGTAATGGAGGTAGGGAGAATTAGTTAGGGAGAGGTAGTAATCTAGGGCTGCATTTTGATAACGATTAACTCTGGTTAGTTTCATGGACATAGTTGGGTAAAAAGATACTCTATTTATATAAATACAAATATTAAATTAAAGACATTAAATAAGATTCTTTTAGGTAGGAGAGTCTAGGGTTGAGCAGATAATTTTGCATCATGGTAGACAAATCATACTGTTTTAAGGCGAGAAAATGTCAAGTTTCATTAATTCATCCCTATTCCGTAGGATATCTAAGGCAAAGACAACATTTTTTCTTTAATTCATAACTTTTTATTGACTTTAGTTAATTAAATAAGATAGTTTAGCTAGATAGCTTTATCAAATAAGGTAGCGATCGTGGATGACATAGATATCAATGTACTACAACAATTAATGACCCACGGACGGATCACTTGGTCAGAGTTGGCAAGTTTGTTACAACTATCTGCTCCTGCTACTGCCGATCGTGTACGGCGTTTAGAAGAAAAAGGCATCATCCAAAGCTATGCCGCCTTGGTAAATCCAGAATTAATTGGTTGTGGCATCACGGCTTTTATTGCCGTCACCCTAGACCGTCCTGAACACCGACAGGGTTTTGTAGATTTAGTCAACCAGTTACCAGAAATTCAAGAATGCCACCATGTTACCGGAGATGATGATTACCTACTTAAGGTGCGTTGTACTAGTACTCGTAGCCTCGAAGCATTGATCAGCAATCAAATTAAGGGACTCCCCGGCATTCTCAGAACTCGCACCACCTTAGCACTTTCCACGGTTAAGGAAACTCCAGTATTGCCATTGCCAATTTAGTTCAGGACTTACGCCTTAGGCAAGTTCGATAGTTTTAGATCAAGCCCAAACTTAGGGAGATTTTATGGATTTTTATTTTCTGTTGAAGGGCTTTGCGATCGGCTTTGCTATTGCCGCCCCGGTAGGGCCGATCGGGATTCTATGTATCCGGCGGAGTTTAGCGTCTGGCTGGTTAGCAGGTTTTGCCTCCGGTTTGGGTGCTGCCACTGCTGATGGCTTCTATGGTTGCATTGCTGGTTTTGGCTTAACTATTATCTCTGATTTTCTAGTTAGTCAACAACTTATCATCCGCCTAGTTGGGGGCTTATTTCTTTGTTATTTAGGTATAAAAACTTTCCTAAGTACTGTGAGCCAAGAAGCTGCTAAAACTGGAGAGGTGAAGAGTTTTATGGGTAATTATCTCTCGACATTTTTCCTGACTATCACTAACCCCATGACTATTCTTGCCTTTGTCGTCATCTTTGCCGGGCT
>JANMHD010000504.1:0-1602 GCA_031374985.1 Coleofasciculaceae cyanobacterium OTE_70_metabat_329
GAGGCGGGGTATTTCTAACAAACCAGTAGGTCAGAGTAATTTGCTCTGGAGTATAATCACCAGTTTCTGCCAACAGGTAAAGGTAGAGCTTAGTCTGCCATTGTTGAGCTAGGAATTGAGAATTTTGGGGTTTATGGTAGGTTTTCCAGTCGATAATTTGAGCTGTAGCAGGAGTGGCAATAAATAAATCATAAATAACAGTAAATAAATAGCCCTGAGACTCCCAAGATAGGGGATATTCTGCCGATCGCCAACTCTGAATCTGGGGTTGGAATAGTTCTGGAGCAGTGGTCAACAGGGCGGCGATCGCTCTTTCCATCTCCTCGTCAGTAGCAATTAACGGCTCCACGGGTAAACCCAATTCCCGCTGCTGCATAATCAAATGAAAATTACTGCCCCAAGTTAGACGTTCCTGTTCTAGGGGGTTTGGGGGTGGTTGCAATTGCTCTAAATAAATATATTGAAACTTGCGGGGACAGGCTTCGAGAGTTTGGAGTTGGCTTTGGGAGAGGCGAATTAGGGGTTTATCTACCATGAGAGCTTGGTTCGTTTTCGGGGGTTCCTCTGATCTGAGATTGCTAGCACTAAGGGCTTAAACCCTGTGCCTAGACTCTACTGGAAAGGGCTATATTCAGAACATTTGTTTGACCTTCTCTATCTATAGTATCATGAGCAAATAAGATTACTGCCCATAGAAGTTATTTTTGTGGCATATTAAGAGTCAGAACCCCAAGTAATTTGTTATATCCAGAGAGTGGACTCCGACCTATGACTAATACAATTCTTGTGCAACATCTCCAAAAAAGCTATGGCAAAGTAGCAGCTTTGCAGGATGTGTCTTTTCAGGTAGGAGCAGGAGAAATATTCGGTTTATTGGGGCCTAATGGCGCAGGGAAGACTACTATCCTGAAAATTATTTGCACCCTCGCCAGCCCCGATGGAGGCAAGGTGGAAGTATCGGGGGTATCTGTGCTGGATCAGCCCCGGCAAGCTCGGCAGAAATTAGGTTATGTAGCTCAAGAAGTGGCGATCGATAAAGTCCTCACGGGCAGAGAATTACTGGAACTCCAAGCCGCCCTCTATCATTTGCCCAGAAAGATCATCAAAGACCGGATCAATTTAGCTTTAGCTCTACTGGGCTTAGAAGAATACGCAGATAAAAAAACTGGAACTTATTCTGGGGGGATTAAAAAGCGCCTAGATTTAGCTGCCGGATTGCTCCATCAGCCCGATGTTTTGGTTTTAGATGAGCCGACCGTGGGGTTAGATATTGAAAGTCGGGTAATTGTGTGGGATTTTCTCCGGCAACTACGCCAAGCAGGAACTACGGTGTTGTTAACCAGCCATTACCTCGAAGAAGTGGATGCCCTAGCCGATCGAGTGGCCATTATTGATCGGGGTTTGGTTATTGCCGAGGGAACTCCTTCTCAACTCAAGGATAGTCTAGGAGGCGATCGGATCACCCTAAAACTCCGGGAATTTTCTCCTATGGCAGAGGCACAACAGGCAGAGCAACTATTGCGATCGCTCCCCTGTGTCCAGGAAATCATTATCAATACCGCCCAAGGTAATTCCTTGAATCTAGTAGTTTCTGCCCAAAGC
>JANMHD010000421.1:0-2175 GCA_031374985.1 Coleofasciculaceae cyanobacterium OTE_70_metabat_329
TTCAAATTTCCTACCTTTTGATTCTTTAGATAGGGAATTTGAATCCTCTAGAGGATTCAGATTTACAGGGGTGGGAATTGATAAGTAGTTGTTATGTATTAGTCTTTTCGGGCAAGTTGAAAGTTAAGTATAAATACTTCTATAAATACCTGATTTGTCAATTATTTACCTGACATCTCAGGTATCATGCTTCACATCTGAGGTATTTCTGCCACTGGTGATGTATTTTTCAATTTATCCAGAATGCTTATGAATCAAGCCATTTAGCCCTGTCTTGGCGGCTCAAATTTCTGTTAAGGTTTGAGTATTCATAACTCTTAGTGGGTAATTTGCCTTTAATTAGGCATTTTCCTGCCAAAGCTCAAAAAAAAAGATAGGCGCTTACTCCAAAGATTAAACGCCTACCCCTTAAAAATGTTGTTTCAATGCTATCACACCAGACCAAAGGACTCTACACAGTCAGAATATTTCCATCAGGTGATTTCTCCGCCGGGCGAATTGCCAAAGCACCTGTACCCCAAAGAGATGAGGAAACACACCCTCTTGGGGGCATCTCCACAGATTCTTATTGGATTAATGGCAAAAATTGCCAAATTATTGACTTAAATGCGATCGATCGGCGCCGGCTGCCGTTGGGCTTGTCAGTTGCCACTAACTCTCACAAGATTCGATCTAAGAGGGGACAGAATGGAATTACTGGCCTAGGCAAGAAGAAAATTAGGAGTGCTGCCGTAGTGGTTGCCAAGGCTGTAAGGCGTAACTGTACTACCTTTGCGACTTGCACAGTCCCGGTAGTGACCAAGGATGAGAATGAGCTAATCTGCCAAAGCTGGTCAGAACTGATCCGGCAACTCAAGCAAGAAATTATGCGATCGCTTCAACGATCGGGCGTAATTAACCAAGATTATTTCTATGTATCCGAGATTCAAGAGAAGCGCTACCACCAGCACGGATTACTAACGCTACACCTTCACATGGTTTTCCAAGGTAGAAATCACCATAAAGACACCTGGGCTATCTCCAAGGACAAGTTAAAAGCAATCTGGAGCAGACTCTTAAGCAATCTCCTAGGTAGGATGGTGAATTGTGACCAGGCCACTAGGGTAGAAAGTCCTAGAGGTAGCTTGGTCAAAGAACTGGGGAAATATTTGAGCAAGGGGGGCGCAATCCTTGGGGAAGTTAAGAAAAATGGTGATCAGGACTTGCTGCCCCCCAGTTATTGGGGAGTTTCTAGGAAACTAAATAAGAAAATTAATGCTGCCATTAGGGTATTAACTCATGATGCTGCCGTTTGGTTCTTAGATTCTTTGCGAGACTTTGGTGATTTAGTCAAATTTAGACAAATCTGCCTAGAAAATTATGGGGGAATCTGTGTCGGTTGGGCAGGTTTTATCAAAGAATCTGAACTCTTAGCCAAACTCCTAGAATAAATCTGTTTATTCCCTTGACATAAACCTGTAACAAGTATTAGATTAGTCTTATTAAACTTGTTACAGGATTAATCATGAGAATTAATAAAGGTGGTAGAGGTATAAAAGCTGGTTACTCTAGCAAGGTTGTAAGAGTTCCTGATCCAGTTTATCCAGAAGTAGAACAAATGATAACTAAATTCTATCTGAATGGAATAGAAGATAAAAATCAATTATCTATTTTTGGTGCTTTGTTACCACAGGAAGCATTAGAAAAAGCTCAAGAAATATTAGATAAGAATATTAAATCTAAACGTTCTACTAAAGATTGCCTAACAAAGTTGTTACAAGTTATCTATTCTGATACATCATTAAAGTTGTAACAACTTTATAGTTGACAAGTAAGATAAGGTTTAATACTATTAAATTAATACGCTCTGCCGGAGACGACAACGTAGGAAAAAGCTAGGGGGGATTGATTAGGTATGAAGCCCACGTGTGCCTCTAATCAATCCTTTTTAGTATGACAATGATGCCCTAGCTTTTTTAAAAAATCTAAAAAGCGATCGGATTACCGAGACAATCTCCAAGCTGCTCCCCTCAATGAGTTTGGCCAAGGAATAGAAATTTGCAACCTCTAGAGGTTGCACGTTTCCACCCCCTAAATTCCTTAGACAGGAAATATCCATCCTCTAGAGAGTGGATATTTCCTGTTTTGCATTGGGCAAGGAGGGGAATCTGAAACCTCTAGAGGTTTCAAATTTCC
>JANMHD010000430.1:0-5088 GCA_031374985.1 Coleofasciculaceae cyanobacterium OTE_70_metabat_329
TCGATCGAAGGGGAAGGCGCAAATAAGGCTAGTCAAGCATTTCGTAATTCCCAAGAGCGTCTAGAAAAGTTGAAACTAGAGATTAGTGAACTTAAACCCCGCCAAGAATCCCTAGAATCCCAATGGCAGACTGATAAGCAATTACTAGATGATATTAAGCTCCTCAAGGAAGAGGAGGAACAACTCCGGCTGCAAGTAGAGCAGGCAGAACGAGCTTATGACCTGAACAAAGCTGCCCAACTTAAGTATGGTCGGTGGGAAACAGTGCAACGGGAACGGGAATCAAAGGAAACTCAACTTTTGGAGATGCAATCCCAAGGTAAATCCCTGTTGCGGGAGCAAGTCACCGATGCTGATATTGCCGAGATTGTGGGGAAATGGACAGGGATCCCGGTTAGTCGTCTATTGGAGTCGGAACGGCAGAAGTTATTGCAACTAGAAAGTCATCTCCATCAAAGAATTATTGGTCAGAGTGAGCCAGTGGTGGCAGTTTCCGCCGCAATTCGTAGAGCTAGAGCCGGGATGAAAGACCCAGGGAGACCGATCGGCTCCTTCCTCTTTATGGGGCCAACGGGGGTGGGCAAAACTGAACTGGCGAGGGCTTTGGCAGAGTTTCTCTTTGATAGTGAGGACTCGATGGTGCGGCTGGATATGTCGGAATATATGGAAAAGCAGACGGTATTCCGCTTGGTAGGTTCACCCCCCGGCTATGTTGGCTATGAAGAAGGAGGCCAACTTACAGAGGCAATCCGGCGCCGCCCCTATTCTGTGGTGCTATTGGATGAAGTGGAGAAAGCCCACCCGGATGTATTTAATATCCTATTACAAGTTCTGGATGATGGCCGGTTGACGGATTCCCAAGGGCGAACGGTGGATTTCCGCAATACGATTATTGTCATGACTAGCAATATTGGCAGTAAACATATCTTAAGTGTGAGTGGGGATGATGCCACCTACGGGGAGATGGAAAAACGAGTGATGGAGGCCTTGCGATCGCACTTCCGCCCCGAATTTCTTAACCGCCTAGATGACACCATTATTTTCCACACCTTGAGCAAGGCAGAACTGCGGCAGATTGTGACGATCCAACTCAAACGAGTGCAAAATCTCCTCTCGGATCAAAAAATTGGCATCGAAATTTCTCCTACTGCCCTAACCTACATTACTGATGTAGGCTACGATCCGGTCTATGGTGCTAGACCCCTAAAACGAGCTATCCAACGGGAAATCGAGAACCCGATCGCCACCAAGCTCCTAGAAAATACATTTATTTCTGGGGATACGATCTGGGTAGATTGTATTGAGGAGAATCTAACTTTCCAGAAAAAGGAATAGGCATGGAGTTGATTAGGAATTCCTTTAGTACCAATCAACGATCGTTAATCCTGAAACTCTCGAAAACTCCTTAACATTATGAGTGACAAGAGTTCCTTGAAGTGAAACGGCTGTCCCTGCAATCAAAACATCGATCGGCCCAATGGGAGTACCTTGTTGCTCTAGTTGAGTACGAATTGTGGCAGCAGTAAAAGCAGAGTTGCGATCAAAGGGAATAAGCTTAACTCGATTCAAAATTTGCTGAAGTTGTTGGGTACGTTTTGCAGGAGAAGTGGATTTAGCAATGCCTACTTGTAATTCAAACAGAACGAGGGTAGAAATACCAATTTCTTCAGGAGACACATTCACAAGATTTTGGGCAATTTGTCCTTGATTTTTAAAGTAGTAGATTAATGTATTTGTATCTAGAATATACATCTAGAAGCTCTCCCGAAAAATATCTTCTCCCATGTCGGTACGAAGGTCTTCCAAGGGAGGAAAGTCTTCCCACGTTCCAGCAAGTGAATAAACCAGTTCTTTCCAAGAAATTGAAGTCTCTGATGAATTAATTGGTTGATTAGCCTTTAGATGCTGAGAACGAATAAGTTCAGCAAAAATAAGAATTTCAGTAGCTTGCTTTTGAGGAAGAGTTTCAACGATCGCAGAGATTTCTTCAATGATAGTCATAGCCGGATTGTTGACCAAGTAGGTTTATTTTTTCTCTAATCCCATTTTCCCAATGCTATCATAAAGATATTTAAGAGTAGAAGGCGGAGTCAAATTGCTTAACCAAAAAAACTTAAATCGGCGACAATTTTTGTTGAGCGCTACTGGTACAACCGTAGTGGCCGGATCGCTACTTTATTATCTAATTAACTCCGGGAGAAAAGACACCATGACAACTACAAGAGAAGAGAACTTTGAAATTACCAAAACCGAAGCTGAATGGAAGGAAGTTCTTTCTCCAGAGCAGTTTAATGTACTGCGGAAACATGGCACAGAACGAGCCAGAACTAGCCCCCTAGATAAAGTCTATGCTGCTGGAACCTATGCTTGCGCTGGTTGTGACTTGCCTTTATTTACTGCCGAAACTAAATTTGATAGTGGTACAGGGTGGCCTAGTTTCTATCAACCGATCGCTGGGGCAGTGGCAACTTCGGTCGATCGTTCTCTATTTTCAACCCGTGTAGAAGTCCATTGTCATCGTTGCGGGGGTCATTTAGGTCATGTATTTGATGATGGCCCCGCCCCTACTGGCAAGCGTTACTGTATGAATGGAGTAGCTATGAAGTTTATCCCCGCCTAGAGATAACCCAACTCTATCATTTTGGCTAGAATTTGCTCTACAGAATCAGCAATGCTTTCTTTGTCGGTATGGCATTCTACCGTAGGACTAAGGGGAGAATCGTAGGGATCGCTAATACCTGTGAACTGCTTGATTTCCCCTGTTCTAGCTTTTTTATAGAGTCCCTTCACATCCCGTTGTTCACACACTTCTAGGGGCGCATTGACATAAACTTCCATAAAATCCCCGATGCGATCGCTCACCTCTTGACGAATTTCTCGATAAGGGGAAATGGCAGACACGATAACAATCACTCCATTCCGAGTTAATAAATGGGCAACAAAACCAATCCGCCGGATATTTTCATCCCGGTCTTCTTTGCTGAAACCCAAGCCCTTGGTTAGATTCTGCCGAACAATATCCCCATCGAGGAGTTCTAAACGTTGGACTCCTTTTTTTTGTAGAACTTCTGCCAAAGCCAAGGCGATCGTACTCTTGCCCGCTCCACTCAAGCCAGTCAACCAAATTGTTACGCCCTTGGTTATATCTTGTTGCATCTTCACCTATCTTCCTACCTTCCTATTAATCTGCGCCGGATCTGCCACAAAGGTTTTTTGATCTCCGGCGGCATTGATGATATTTGTTGTCGCCAGAACGTTTTTGCAGCTTTAATAGCATACCCCCGTTCATGCCTACGGATGCAACTCTCCAAAGATTTTACCCAAGGCTGATTAATTCCCCTTGCCTTAGCAGTATGCAGAATTGGTAGAAAATCCACCTCTAACTGTGCTTGAGGCACTTCTAGGGTATTGATCTGCTGGTCTGTCACATCTTCAGGGAAACAGCTAGGCAGCCCCGCCTCTAAAGCTCGAAAGCTAAGAATATTCCGTATACATTTCTCGCACTGGCAGCAATTTTTATCTAATTCTGATCCCTGCCAACAGACTCGTAAGTGATCCCGGACTTCTGGCCAGTTGCTAATTTCCTTGATTTTCTCCAATCGAGAATAACCTGCCCCATCATGGATCACTTGAAAGCTGGAACTAGATAAGTAGCGATCGGTCAAAGGATTGGAACCTTGGGGGAATACTAAAGATTTATAGGAAGGCCCACTAGCAATTAAACCTAGGGGATAAAGATTTTCTAATAACATTAAACAAGAGACGATCGCTGCCCCGTGAGCATCTTCCCAATCTTGGTTTAAAGCCCGAAAATTTGTCCCTAACGGGATTAATTCCACCCCCACACTATCAAGAATTACCTGAGACTTAGCCAAAGCTCGATCAAAAACCTCGGTTTGATCTAAGGAAATATCAAAACCATGTACCATTACTCCTGCCGTCAAATTTTGGTGTTGTCTGCCCAATTCAAATTTAGTATGTCTGCCTAGGGTAAAGCAGCTATCTACACCTCCAGAGAAAGCCATAATTGCCTGATGATTACTGTTAGTAATTCCTAGATTTGTTCCTAAGCTATCTATTTCTCGATCGGCAGTAATGTCAATAACTTGATATCGAGGACACCAAGAAACCCAAGCAGTTTGAAATTCTACTAAATTTTGAAGTAAGGTGCGATCGACTTCTCCGTGAACTACCAATTCTGCTGGATAATCCATCGCCAGAAATAAAGTCGCCACCACAAAAGCATTACAATGATGGGGAATTATGCCCTGATATTTAAGAGGTAAACTATACCAAAGACTTTGTTTTTTACCATCAGGAAATTCTATAGTGACAGAGGTAGTCACCTTATTTTTATCTATTTTTAGTTCTTCCTGCCAAAGATGAATTCTCTCCATATTTACAACATTTACAACATTTACAAATTAAAGAAGGAGTAGAGAGATAGCTTCAACCATAATTCGGTGTTCTTGGACTTGAATCCGTTGATGGAGAGTTTCTGCCGTATCTTCTGGCAGCACTGGCACGGCGGCTTGAATAATTATTGGCCCCCGATCTACTTCTACCTCCACAAAATGTACCGTACACCCTGCAATTTTTACCCCGGCAGCGATCGCCTGCTCTACAGCTTTGATTCCCGGAAAACTAGGCAACAAACTAGGGTGAATATTAATTATTTTTTGGGGGAAAGCATCGATTAATACAGGGGTAACGCGCCGCATCCACCCCGCCATGACCACTAGTTCTACTTGATGCTCCCTGAGAGTTTGAGCAATCTGGGCATCGAGTTCTTCTCGCTGGGCATAATCTCGGTGGTTGAGTAGAATCGCAGGAATCCCCCATTGGGTAGCTCGATCGATGGCCTTAATGCCGGGGTTATTGTAGATCAGGACTTGGATTTGGGCATTTAATTTCTGAGCATGAATAGCTTGAGCGATCGCCCCAAAGTTGCTGCCACTGCCAGAAGCCATCACCCCCAACTTCAAAGGTGGTTGAGTTATCCTCCTGCTTAGATCAACTAGAGGAGACACCAATGCCCCTAAACTTTGATCTAACACTAACCCCTGCTTGCTATCCATACTCTTGTCC
>JANMHD010000451.1:0-2639 GCA_031374985.1 Coleofasciculaceae cyanobacterium OTE_70_metabat_329
AAGTTAAATAAAACAATAGATATTGTAGTGTACAATCCTCAAAATATGCTAGGCAAAATGCTGATTTCTGATGCTGAATATAATGAGATTAGGATTCATCAACAAACTAACTCCTCTCTGCCGCCGCTAAATGTTACCTTCACCCTAGAAAATGGTAAAGAAATAAAAGGTAAAGTTCAGCCAGTTAGTTTACAGTCAGAAGGCAAGCCAGATGTCAATCATCCTGATAAACGCTTACATGAAGTTTGGCTAACTTTTGATGATCCTCAAGAATTCAAAAAAGGGATGACTGGGAATGCCGCAATTATGATGCGGGAGGAGAGAATTCATAACATTGTCGGGAGAGAAGTTTCTAATGTTATGCCATTTCTAAAACCACCTTTCTACTGGCTTTCAGAATGGCTTGCAGGTGGCAAGTAACTAGTTAGGCTTAGTCAATTCATAGCTGATATTTGGGTGAGAAATCCTGTGCTAGACTTGGGGAAGATTTTTATATCAATTCTATGCGTATTTGTTTTTTTATTCCTCTAACCCTAGCTACTGTAATATTCGTCGCCCCACCTCTATTTGCTCAAAGGATTCCTGAATTATTTGTAGAAGACTATGCTGCTAGAGAAGGGATGAGCTTTTCGGCATTGGAGTCGACATTTCGGCAGGAAATTGAGCTTAATCCTCAGAATGCTAATGGTTATGTGGGTTTGGGGACAGTATTTTATGAGCAGAGAAATTTAGGAGAAGCGATCGCTAACTACCGGACTGCAATTAGTCTTAACCCTCACAATGGTCTTGCCTATGCTGGTTTGGGTGCTGCCCTCTATGACCAAGGAAATTTAGAAGAAGCGATCGCTAGTTTCCGTACCTCCATTAGTCTTTATCCAAATAATCCTTACACCTATTCTGGTTTGGGCATTGCTCTCTATGACCAGAGAAATTTGACAGAAGCGATCGCTAACTTTCGTACTGCTATTAATCTTGATCCTACCTATGCCGGTAACTATACTAATCTAGGAATTAGTCTCAGAGACCAAGGAAATTTGACAGAGGCGATCGCTAACTTTCGTACCTCTCTGCAACTAAACCCCGATCGGATTCCTGCCCAAAATCGACTTCGTACTATTACAGAAAATAGCCTCCGGGAGGCAGAACGGCGCTTGGTAGATTATGGTAGCAGAACTCCTTAATACCAAAAATGAAAATGAAAATGCGCTTTTTTCTTCCCCTAGCCCTAGTCGCCGCCATATTTACCAGCCTACCCGTGGTTGCCCAAACTATTGATGAATTATTTCAACAGGGGGATGAGGCTCAAGCCAATGGTAGTTTCGTGCAGGCAGAGGAAATATTCCGCCGAGCAATTATGATGGATGCCAATAATACTGAGGCCTACGTAGGGCTAGGTATTGCCCTAGATTCCCAAGGAAAAGTCCCGGAAGCTATTACCAATTTTCAAACTGCCATCCGTCTTGATCCTAATAATTCCTATGCCTATAGCAATCTGGGTATTGCCTTAGCAGAACAAGGAAACCTAGAGGAAGCTGCCACTAATTTTTATAAAGCCCTCAGCCTTAATCCCAATAATGCCTATGGCTACAATGGATTAGGCGTTATCTGGGTTAGCCAAGGAAATTTAGAAGAGGCGATCGCTAATTTTCAGGCTGCCCTTAATCTTGAAGGTTCTAATCCCGACTTTCAAAACAATCTCCAACAGGCAGTACGACTCCTAGCAGAGCGAAGTGAGGTAAAACCCTGATAGGAAAGAATATCTAGTAGGGGCAAAATTTGTATAAGTCCTAGGCTTATTTCGCTGTAGCTTCTAGGGTATCCGCTGCATTGACTACTGATAATAGCGGCCCAGTTTGTTCCTGACCATTAGCCGCAAAGTCACTATGGCATAGATAAAGTTGTTTGCCGACCCTGCCCAAGAGATCGTAGATAATTCGCTGCAACCTCGCTTCATCGGCATCATAATCATGCTCTACAGTCCAAGGCTCTCCCCGCCAGCCCTTAAGGAAAATGGGGGCACCATAGAGGGTAGCGGCTCCTCCACTCAACCAGAGGGATGAACCCACATCTAACCAAAAATGGTACTGGTGAAAACTGCGGTCTTGGCGATACTGGAAAATATTCGCTAGGGTAATGCTGTTGGCAGCTTGGGGAGTGAGGTACTGGACAGGGTAGGGGTTGGCGGTAATGGTTCCCAACTCCAGCATCTGGATGAATCGAGAAATGGTTTCCCCCGGTGCTGATTTTTGGATTTGACTTTGCCTGATTCTCTGTTCCACTTCCCAGTAATGTTGGGCAGTTTCCATTAATGCCCTTAAGCTAGATAGTTGCTCATAGCTGAGGTGGCGACGGGGGAATAGGAATTTCTGCATTGCTCGATCGAGGACGGCGATCGCACTGAAGGCTAATCTTTGTTGTTGTTGCGATCGCTGATCTTCTAACCATTGTCTGATCTCACTATAGGCAGTAGCAGCTTTAGCTACCAAGCGATCCCAGCGAGGAAAACTTTCTATAGGTAATAACTTGGGCATATCTGGATCTGGGACAAAGCAGTGATCTACTAATAAACCAGCCCGCACGGGATCTATATCATAACTTTCCCTATCTTGAAGTTGAGTTGACCGCCCACTCAGCACGAC
>JANMHD010000501.1:0-1611 GCA_031374985.1 Coleofasciculaceae cyanobacterium OTE_70_metabat_329
AAACCAACACGATCCAAATTTACGAACAAGAATTTCTGGTTGATAACAGGGTGCAAACAGAAGAAGTGCGGATGGTTCCCTACAATGAAGATGAAGTATTACTACTGGTACGGGATATTAGCGAACAGCAAGCTGCCCTACGGGAACGTAAACAAGCCGAGGCTGCCTTGATTCAAAGCGAAGCTCAAAACCGAGCCATTCTAGAAGCAATTCCTGATTTTATGTTTCGCATGGGTGCAGATGGAGTTTATCGGGGTTTTGTCACTGCCGATCGAGAAATTAATCTATTGAGCAAACAGGGAGACCCGATAGGCCTCCCCATGATCGATGTGCTTCCCCCAGAGATTGCCCAGAGGCATTTACACTACCTAGAACAAGCCCTCTCCACAGGAGAACTACAGGTGTATGAACAACAGGTTGAGATTAATGGTCGCCTCCAAGATGAAGAAATTAGAGTGATTAAGAGTGGTGAGGATGAGGCTCTATTCATAATTCGAGATATTAGCGATCGAGCCGCTGCTCTCCGGGAACGCAACAAAGCAGAGGCTGCCCTGATCCATTCTCAAGAACGGTTAAGTTTGGTCTTAAAAGGCTCCAATGATGGTTGGTGGGATTGGAATTTGATTGATAATCAGATCTACTACTCACCTCGCTGGTGGACAATTTTGGGCTATGACCCCGGAGAAATAGACGATTCTCCTGAGCTATGGAAGCCACTAACGCACCATGAGGATCTAGAGCGGGTCGAGCAGCATTTAGAGCAACAATTCACTAACGGGGTTGAGTCCTTTGAAGTCGAGTTTCGCCTGCAACACAAACAAGGACATTATGTGCCACTAATTTCCCGTGTTTATATTTTGCGAGATGACCAAGGTAATCCCATCAGAGTTTCTGGGACTAATACAGATTTGACTGAACTCAAACAAGCTGAACAAAAACTCCTCCAACTTAATCAAGAATTAGAAATCAAAGTCTCAGAACGTACCCAAGAACTTTCTCAAGTTAGCAGTCTCCAACAGGCGATCCTCAATGGGGCTGATTATTCCATTATTTCCACTGATATTAACGGGATCATTCAGACCTTTAATGTATCAGCAGAAAAAATGTTGGGTTATGAGGCCGCCGAGGTCATTGGCAAACTCACCCCGGAAATCATCCACGATCACCAAGAGGTGATCGATCGAGCCGCTGCCCTATCTGCCGAACTAGGGCAAGATATCCCGCCGGGTTTTGAAGCTTTAGGTGCTCAAGCCCTGCAAGGCCTAATCAGTGAAACAGAATGGACTTATATTCGTAAAGATGGTTCTCGGTTTCCAGTATCCTTATCAGTTACGACTCTCAAGAATGATCAGCAGGAGATCATGGGCTTTTTAGGAATTGCTCAGGATATCAGCGAACGGCAAGCCGCCTTACAAGAACGCAGACGAGCCGAAGTAGAACTACAAAAATTATCAGAGCGCTTGGCAATATCTCTCAAATCTGGGGCGATCGGTTGCTGGGAATGGGATATCACCCAAAATACTATTCTTTGGGATGAGTGAATGTATGAACTGTACGGGATGACAAAATCTAATAATGATTCTTTAGTCTACGATATTTGGGCAAAGGGAC
>JANMHD010000611.1:0-1688 GCA_031374985.1 Coleofasciculaceae cyanobacterium OTE_70_metabat_329
CTGAATAGTTTGGTACAACAAAAAGGGACTAGCTAAAACCAAGCCACTATAGCCAGCAACTTTGATAGAAACAAAAAAGTACTCCCCCGGAGCTAGTTGCAGAAATTTCACTCCTTGGGCGGGGACTTCCAACAGTTGGACAATGGGTTTTACTGCCAAAAAACAGCCGATTACACACACGGCGATCGCAATCAGCCCATAAAATAAACGCATTCGTAATTCTTCGAGGTGGTCAAATAGCGACATTTCCACATCATCTATAATTGCATCTACAGAATTATCTATGGTGTTATCTACAATTTCACTCTCGCCTTTGGCGGTAGGGATAATATCTGGCAGGGTTTCTAGTTCTGAAGGAGACATAGTTCTAAGCAATATTGAGTTCTGCTAACTATTTTAGGGGGTTTTACCTTCACTCGAACAAACTGCCAGATTTTTTGCTCTTTTTGATAAAGATAATCTTTATTTATCTATGTCACAGATTTAACCTCATTGAAATTTATGTATTAAGAGGAATTTGTCAAAATTATAAAATCGATTTAGTCAAAGTTCGTAACGATCTAGTAGAAGGATTATTCTGACAAAGTACGAATCTTCTGATTCAAGATTTTATAGATATTTATTGGCGCTGTTTTTGCAGTAATACATCTACTAGAATCCCTAGAGTTTGATGCAGCAATCGTGGAGGGTGGAAAAGATTAGCCCAAATTGAAGACACTCCCGGATTCTGGTATGATCGGCATTCTGTATGAATTATTACTAAGAATTAGATTTATTAGGAGTTGCAATTATGGCACGCATGTACTATGACAGCGATGCAAACTTAGATTTATTAGCAAATAAGACCGTGGCGATTATTGGCTATGGCTCCCAAGGTCATGCTCATGCGCTTAATCTCAAAGATAGCGGCGTTAACGTGGTAGTGGGTTTGTATCCCGGCAGTAAATCTACTGCAAAAGCTACTGAAGCAGGGTTGAAAGTATTATCCGTAGCTGAAGCTTCGGCTGCTGCGGACTTAATCATGATTTTGCTGCCCGATGAAGCTCAAAAAACTGTTTATTTAGAAGAAATCAAACCTAATCTAAAAGCTGGAAAAGCGATCGCCTTTGCCCACGGTTTTAATATTCATTTTGGTCAAGTTGTTCCCCCAGAAGATGTGGATGTGATCATGGTGGCTCCTAAGGGACCCGGACATTTGGTGCGCCGGACTTATACTCAGGGTGAAGGGGTTCCTTGCCTATTTGCCGTGTATCAAGATGCTTCAGGGCAGGCGCGCGATCGGGCTATGGCCTACGCTAAGGGCATTGGTGGTACACGGGCTGGAGTTCTAGAAACTACCTTCCGGGAAGAAACCGAAACCGATTTATTTGGGGAACAGGTGGTTCTCTGTGGTGGTTTGAGCGAGTTGATCAAGGCTGGGTTTGAAACCTTGGTAAATGCGGGCTACCAACCAGAAATCGCCTATTTCGAGTGTCTCCATGAAGTGAAACTAATTGTGGACCTTGTAGTAGAAGGTGGTTTGGCAAAAATGCGGGATAGTATCTCCAATACTGCTGAATATGGCGACTATACCCGCGGCCCAAGGATTGTTACCGATGCAACCCGTGCTGAAATGAAGAAAATCCTTAAGGAAATTCAATCGGGGCAGTTTGCTCGGGAATTTGTCCTAGAAAATCAATCTGGTAAGC
>JANMHD010000006.1:0-4837 GCA_031374985.1 Coleofasciculaceae cyanobacterium OTE_70_metabat_329
CAATGCGCTACCCCAAAAACTGACTTTGAACCAGAAACTGAAGATGGCGGGACGATGGAAATTCCATTGGCTGTAGAAAGCTAATATTTCTTTAACTAAAACTAGCTAGACGGTATTTATTTAGTTATTTCTTTACCGACAAAATAAATACCCAGAAGAAAATGATTCCATACTACAAATTAAGGAGATTATCCATGCGAGCACTTAATATTGGTCTAAGTAAAGAACAGCTACAGGGAGTGATTGATCTACTCAATCAAGATTTAGCTGATACTTATCTGTTGTTAGTTAAAACTAAGAAATATCATTGGGATGTTGTCGGCCCTCAATTCATGACTCTCCATAAGCTATGGCAAGAGCATTATGAGGCCTTAACAATTAATGTTGATGTGATTGCCGAACGGATTAGAACCTTGGGCGGCTATCCTATGGGAACAATGGCTGGATTTCTCAAAATTTGTTCTCTAAAAGAACAGGAGGGTAAAATCCCTACCGCCACTGGAATGGTATCTCAATTATTAGAGGATCATGAACAAGTTGTGCGAAATTTACGTAAACATATTGAGCAATGTAGCAGTGATTTTAAGGATGATGGAACTGCTGATTTTCTCACAGGCTTGATGGAGCAACATGAACAAATAGCTTGGATGCTCCGTTCTTTCATTGAGGGAGAAGCACTCGCCTCCGATGGTAAGAAACCAGAGCCTAATAAAAAGGCTGTAGGAGTTTAGTAAGTTACCTCAAATAAATCCTAAAAGGTATCTTATTTTTTGCTTTTCTAAAAGTATTAAAGATATTAAGAAGCTCCTGACTATTGATAAGCTATGGCTTTATCTTATTAATAGTTGAGGGGCTTTTTATAATATAAGATTCTGACTAGCAACTTGAAATTAAACTGAGAAAGAGGATGATTTAATGGAAGGTACTTTTTTTGATAAGATTTTTAGAGATGAAGAAGGTAAAATTGTTCTAGTTCAAATACCAAATTCACCCGTAATTATTGGGGTTATAACTAGTTTATTAAAGATGGTTTTTACAACAGGTAAACTTCATACAGGATTAGATACAATAGCTTTTGGAACTTTATTTACTTGGGCTTGGGAAGAATTATTTCAAGGGGTTAATTATTTTCGGAGAGCATTAGGTGCAGTTGTACTTTTGGGACTGATTGTAGATAAACTCCAGTAATTAAGTTTCAAAAATATAGTAATTCTAAATCATTTGCTAGATAAAATTACTTCTAGTGAAGGATTTCACCCACCGAAAGTAGGTAAAATTCTTTAAGATTACTATATACAATTATTGGCTCAATTATGGACTTGCCCCAAGGATTACCAAAAAATCTGATCAAGCATAAACTTTCTCATCGATGGAGAGTCCGTTCTCGCCTAATTTTATCTATTATATTTGCTTCAATAGTATCGGTTTTACTGCCATCTTGGTTTAGTTTATCCACTCGTATTCTCTGTATATGGGATACAGGGATGATAAATTTTTTAGCTTTAACTTGGATATTGATGACCAAAGCAGTTCCTAAAACCATGCGCCGCAATGCCCAGAGTCAAGATGAAGGACGCTTAGTAATTTTGAGTTTAGTTACTGCTGCTGCCTGTGTAAGTATATTAGCGATCGTCTTCATTCTCAGAGAAACTAAAGGGCAGGAAATAAGGATAGTTATTCCCCATATAATTCTGGCAGTAATAACAATTATTGGGTCATGGTTACTTGTGCATACTATATTTGCTCTACACTACGCCCACGAATATTATCAAGATCATAAAACCCAAAGTGATTCCAAAGCTGGAGGATTAGATTTTCCTGAAGATAGGGAGCCAGACTACGGAGATTTTCTGTATTTTTCTTTTGTAATTGGTATGACTAGTCAAGTTTCTGATGTGCAAATCACCTCTCGATCGCTGAGGCGTTTATCTTTACTGCATGGTATCCTTTCTTTCTTTTTTAATACCGCTATTGTCGCCATGACTATTAATATTATTGCTGGCTTAATTCAATAATTAGACAACTATATAACTTTCCTAGCTTGCTAATTATTTAGGTTTACCAAATCTTATTAAAGTTAGTAAATATTTCCTCTATTCTTAGACAAATCAAACAATCAAAGCATTCTTAAATATCTTATTATACTCTATCTCAAGCATCCATATTTCATACTAAAGAGAAGTGCATTAAATCTTGTCAAGATAGTTAAAAAACTTACCTGTAAAGACACCTAAATTAAATATTTAGAATAGAAATATGTACTTTGAGTAAACCTTTACTAGGAATATATTATGAACTTCTCTACACAACATCAAAGAAAAACAATCTCATCTTTAGTTAGTTCTTTATTAAAGGGAACGGCCTTAGGTATAAGTATGGCAATGGTAGCGATCGTGCCATCTATTCCATCTCTTTTAGCCCAACCTGATAGCGGAAATAGTAACAATTCTACTACTCCATCCGCCCTCCCCGGTGTTAATCCGTCTCCTGCTGTTAATCCTTCCCCTGGGGTTAATCCCTCTCCTAGGCTTAATCCATCACGACCAATGGATAGGAATACCCTCAATCCACTTTTCCTCCCGCAGCCAGCTCCCTCAGTACCCATGAATGACACTCTTCCTACACCCAATAACGATAATACTGGAATCCCTGGGGCTGAAATCGATCTCATGGAAGACAATAATGTACCTGCTGCTCTTAATAACCAGCCTAACAATATATTAGGGTCACCTGAAAATGAGCCTCTGCCTGATAGTAGCAATACCAACCGTCGTAACTCTGTTAATAGTCCCAATAATAGGACAAATAATGGGAACTCTAATCAACCATCTCAAGGTAATAATCCAAGCCGTAACGGTGGTAATAATACAGGTAGTAATAGGGATTCTAGAAATTAATTCTGTGCTCATAATAAGCAGTTGATAGGACAAATAAGTTTACGATAGGTAGATTTAGATACTTATAGGTAAAATTCAATTTTAATGATACTCCCTTAGATATTCTAGGGAGATTTTTTATTATAATTATTTATTCCCTGACTTAGAGAAAAAGAGTTAGAAGAAAGATAATCAAAAGATATGCTTTTTACGACTTCTTCAGAATTGCTATAATCATACATTTTTATTGTGAAGATTTGTGTCGTTCTATAGCAAATTATACAAATCATATATTGCTCGAACATGATTTCAAACAGTCGGATGCCATGCTTATTATTAAGTTGGCAAACCACCAGCTAATAAACAATCAAAAATACAGGCAAAGCAAATGACTGATATTGTAGATACTGCCATTAAAGCAGGTTCTTTTAATACTCTAGTTGCTGCTGTTAAGGCTGCTGGATTGGGCGATACTCTCAAAGGTAAAGGTCCTTTTACTCTTTTTGCACCTAATGATTCAGCATTTGCTAAACTTCCTGAAGGCACAGTAGAAGAATTGCTTAAGGACATACCTACCCTTACAAAAGTTCTTACCTACCATGTTGTTTCAGGGAAAATAATGGCGGCAGATATAGCTAAAATAAAGTCTGCTAAAACTGTAGAAGGTTCAGAAGTGAAAATTGATACTACCAAAGGTGTCAAAATTAATGATGCCACAGTTTCCACAGCAGATTTGATTGCTGATAATGGTGTTATTCATATCATTGATAAGGTACTAATGCCTGCGTAAAATTTGCTTAATCTGTCCCTCTCTTAAATTGAGTAGGTGAGTTGCACTTGGGTAAATTTTTCACCTTTGACAACTTATTTATATTAAATATTTCTTAATGGGGGAGAGATTAGAAATTACTAGAAACTAACTAGGGTATATAAATCGTATCCCTTACTATTTAGGAGATCTTAATTATGAATGGTAGAAAAATAAGTTCAACTTCACGACGTTCTCTGCTCAAGTGGGGATTTTTGGGACTTGGAAGTATGGCACTGGCAGCTATGCCAAGAATGGTTAATGCCCAACCTAGCAGCCGTGGTAAAACTCTTACTTTTAATGCTAATGATGTGGGAATTCTGAACTTTGCCTTGTTATTAGAAGAATTAGAAGCTGCTTTTTATGCAGGGGTTATTAGTTCAGGAAAAGTTACTAATGCTAAGGAACTTGACTACATGAGATACTTAGGCTCTCAAGAAGCCGCCCATGTAACTTTTCTTCGTAATGTGTTAGCTAACCAAGTTATCTTTACTACGCAAGATTTAAGTTTTAATCAATCTACTCTGAATACTATTCTTAATAGTCGGGAAAGTATTTTGAATACAGCGATCGCCTTAGAAGATGTAGGGGTTCATGCCTACAACGGTGCGGGAACTAGTATGACTAATCCGACTTTTCTGCTAGCGGCTGGTTCTATTGTTTCTGTAGAAGCTCGTCATGCGGCTGGAGTACGATCACTCCTTGGCAAACCTGTTACAGAACCCGACAGCGATCGCCTAGTCAACGATGCCAACTTAAACGCTGCTCTTAATCCTTTCAGAGGACGAGCTTATGATGAGCTGTATACCCCAAAACAGATTGTTGCTATTGTTGGTTCCCTAAACTTAATTAACAATTCCATTGATGGTGCTTTGGTTGCTTAGTTTTTCTTAATTCAACCCTACCAATCCAATTCTCAGTACTTTCAAATCCCCTAGAAAACAGGAGCTACAATGATACCTTATTACACTACCTTGAGCATGAATTTTCAAGTTATGGGCCACAATTTGAAGAACATAGTCAGCAAAGCATTTCTTCCGATCATCCTTAACTTTGCTTTAGTACCTTTAATGCTTTTTGCTTTTTGTCTCAGTCCCACTGCTCCAGCTTATGCTCAGAGTGCAGTATTAAGCCCCAGACAAGTGACAGAATA
>JANMHD010000013.1:0-1553 GCA_031374985.1 Coleofasciculaceae cyanobacterium OTE_70_metabat_329
ACTCTGGGGATCAATTTTTTGCTTATTTGCGTGATGCGTTTGATATGCTTTACAAGGAGGGAGAAATCGCTCCTAAAATGATGAGTATTGGTTTACATTGCCGTCTAGCTGGTCGACCCGGACGGACCGCTGCCCTAGCTAGGTTTCTGGATTATATTCAAAGTCATGATCGCACTTGGCTCTGTCGAAGGATAGATATTGCCCACCATTGGCATAAATACCATCCCCCTGCATCCTCTATACCAGCAATTAACGCACCCTAATTCTGAAGTTAATTAATAGAGGCAGCTAATTCTGCCAAGCGTTCTTGCTGATCTTGGGAAATGCAACATTGGATAATCTCCTCAATATCTCCTTCTAGGAGAGGTGTGAGGGTAAAGTTCTGTCCTAAGCGATGGTCTGTAACTCGATTATCTTTGTAGTTATAAGTGCGAATTTTCTCAGAACGGGAGCCAGTACCGACCTGAGATCGCCGTAAATCCGTCACAGCACTCTGTTGTTCCCGGAGCTTAATATCGTAGAGTTTTGCCCGGAGAATTTGCATTGCCCGTTCTCGGTTCTGGAGTTGGCTCCGCTCTTCAGTGCAAAAAACCCGAATTCCTGTGGGTTTATGGATTAAATCCACCGCAGTTTCCACTTTGTTGACGTTTTGTCCTCCAGCCCCGCCCGATCGAGCTGTAGTTAGTTCAATTTCTTTGGGATCAATATGTACCTCTACCTCATCTACCTCTGGCATGATTGCCACCGTCGCTGTAGAAGTATGGACTCGCCCACCGGCTTCTGTGACCGGGACTCGCTGAACTCTGTGGACTCCTGCCTCGAATTTCAACTTACTATAGACCTGCTCACCTTTGATTTCTAAGATAGCTTCCTTAAATCCACCCATATCTGCCAAGGATTCGCTTAGTAGAGATACTTTCCAGCGTTGAGTTTCTGCATAACGGGAATACATCCGCACCAAATCCCCCGCCCAAATACTAGCTTCATCCCCACCAGTCCCCGCTCGGATTTCTAGCATAATATTCTTATCATCGTTGGGATCTTTCGGCAGGAGTAACACCTTGAGTTGGCTTTCTAGGCTAGTTACTTTGATATCTAATTCTTCTACTTCCAAAGAAGCTAATTGTTGAAGTTCTCGATCGCCCGCCGACTCCTTAAGAATCTGTCTTGCTCCAGTCAACTCTTCCTGAGTCTGTTTCCAATCTTCATAGGTCTCCACTGTTATTTCTAGGGAAGACCTGGCTTTAGCAATCCGCTGTAATTCTGAGGGATCACTAATTACATCAGGATCCCCCAACTTCCGAGTTAACTCATGGAAAGTTTGTTCTACAGAGCGTAGCTTTTCTAGTAGGTATGTTTCAGCCATGATTACTTGCCCCTTCGTCTTACTACAACATATTTATCCCGACTGCAAGAAAAGTAACCACCCTTCTTACCTAAGCTAAGGAGCTTTTCTCAGAAAATAACTCTTAACTCCCGGAGGTTGCCATCTTGACTAATAACAGGTTTAAGCTCAATGACTGTTAATTTTGGTTGGCCTTTTGTACCTCATC
>JANMHD010000035.1:0-9818 GCA_031374985.1 Coleofasciculaceae cyanobacterium OTE_70_metabat_329
ATGACGAACAGCGAGCGCTAGCGTATCGTGACCGAGTGTTGCAACTGCCCCGCCGGGAATATAGTGATGCTGCTATTACGGCTCGGAAACAACTCCTTGACGAAGCTTTTTCTGTCCTTTCTGATCCAGAGCAAAAGGAAAAATATAACACTAGCTTTCTAGCTAAACCCTACTCTAAGGATACAGAAACTGGTGGACAATCAATTACAGGCTCAGTTATAAGTCCAGTCTCCCCTTCAGATACCCCAGAGCCGGACATCTACACCCCTAGTGTGGAAATTCGCAATGACCAGTTTATCGGAGCATTGGTAATTCTTCACGAGTTGGGAGAGTATGAGTTAGTTTTGAAGTTGGGACAGCCTTACCTCTTAGATAAAGCCGGAATTTTAGAAAAAGGAGAATTGGGCGATCCAGACCTGATCCGGGCTGATATTGTCCTTACTCTGTCCCTCACTTGCCTTGAGCTAGGGCGGGAACAGTGGCAACAAAACCATTATGAGGGAGCCGCTACTTCCCTAGAAACTGGTCAGGCCTTGCTACTTCGAGAAGGAATATTCCCCAATATCCAAGGAGAAATTCAGCTTGATGCCTATAAGCTCCGTCCCTATAGAATTCTCCACCTCCTTGCCCTAGGAGATGATCAAATACCCCAACGGCGTTTAGGACTGCGGCTCCTCCAAGAAATGCTTCAGGAACGGGGCGGCATTGATGGGGTTGGGGAAGACCAATCGGGTCTAAGTATTGATGATTTTCTTCGATTTATTCAACAAATTCGCATCTACCTTACCTGTAGTGAACAGCAGGTACTCTTCGAGCAGGAGGCGAAAAGACCTTCAGCCGTGGCTACCTATTTGTCTGTCTATGCTTTAATTGCTAAAGGATTCGCCCAGCGTCAGCCTACTCTGGTCTATCGGGCAAAACAAATCCTGACTAAGTTAGGTAAGCGGCAGGATGTACATTTAGAAACTGCCATTTGTTCCCTGTTGCTGGGTCAAACCGAGGGGGCTAGTCGATCGCTAGAGCATAGCCAAGAATACGAACCTCTAGCTTTTATTCGGGAACATTCTGAAGGTTCTCCGGATCTTCTACCCGGTTTGTGTCTATACGCAGAGAAATGGTTACAAAAATCTGTGTTTCCCCATTTCCGAGATTTAACTAAGCAGCGAGTTTCCCTCAAAGATTATTTTGCTGACCAACAGGTGCAGGATTATCTAGAATCTCTACCCGCTGATACGGATACGGGCAAGGAATGGACTGTAGTGGAGAATCGAGCCATCTCTTATACTGCCCAAGCCGGGGCTAATACCTTGTTGCAATCTGGAAATAATCCTGCTTCTAGTAATCGTAGTTACGGCATAAGCCAAGGAAATAATTTAGGGAATAATCCCGGAAATAATCTAGGAAATAACCAAGCTAGCTATAATCCTCAAGGTCTTTCTCTGCCCGATACAGCCCCGCCGCCACCGAGGATGCAAAAGGAAACTCAGTCTATTCCAGCTACGGTAGCTAGGGCAGCAAGTTTAACTGTAGAAAGACCGATCGCCGTGCCTACTCCCCCCCTAGGAAGCTCTCTACCTGTGGCCGAAAGAGTGACAGCCGGGGTAGCTAAAACCAATGGTAAGCATCGAGATGCTGTTTCTCTCCCTATTACTTATCCCCCCTCAGGTAAGCAGGAACAGCTTATCCCCCAAAATGCTCTCCCCCGCCGCCGTCCTCTTAAAAATCAAGTCCAACGCGATCGCCTAGTCCGGTTAGTTCTGCTGTCGGCGGGCGGTATGCTGGTATTGTTGTTGCTGTTTTATCTGATTTCTAGTGCGATCGGCTGGCTCCAACGGGGAATTCAGGGTAATACTTTGTCTTCCCTAGAAGGGGAACAGCCCCTAGTATCCCTCGGTAAACCCCCAGTCCCCATCCCCACTGGCAACCAACCTCAGCCTGTAGTGGCTACGGGAGTTCTGAGTGAGGCAACAGGAAGACAGGTAATCGAAACTTGGCTAAATATTAAATCTAAGGTCTTGGGTGAGAACTACGAGATTGACCAACTGGCAAATATTTTGACGGATAATGCCCTCTCTCGGTGGCAAAAAACTGGTCAAGAGAATCGAGCTGAAACTACTTATTGGAAGTATAAACACAACATTGGCCAGGTGTCTATCAAGCCAAATAAGGATAAGCCAGATCAAGCGATCGTGGAGGCTCAGGTGCAGGAGGAGGCCCAGTTTTATCAAAATGGGCGCCTAAAACAGTCGGAGTCTTTTAATGATAATTTATCAGTACAGTACGATCTTATTCGCAAGGAAGGGCAGTGGCGGATCCGAGATATGCGGATTTTGCGTTAGTTCTAGCTAATATTCCTACCTGAATATTGTAAAAAATCTTGACATTTGCTAAAAACCTCTGCTAGTATCTCCTTAGCAACAAACTACTGAGCGATAGGTAAGTAAGTGCCATCTGATTCCACAATTTCTCTGACAGCCAAACAAACCGATGGATACGATCTCATCTTGAATCAAGCAGAGATGCTCTTTCAAGAACAGGGTTATAACCAAGTATCTATGCGTAATATTGCTGAGGCTGTGGGAATGCGGCAGGCATCCCTTTACTATCATTTCTCTAGCAAGGAGCAATTGTTTGTTGCTGTCAGAGAGCGGATTTTTGAGCATCATCAGCGGGGATTACAGCAAGCTTTGGCGAGGGGAGGGCAGGAATTACGATCGCAGCTACAGGTGGCCGCAGCGTGGTTTCTGTCCCAAGCCCCTATCAAGTTCCTAGGTATGATGCAATCAGATATGCCATCCCTGAGTGCAGAGGCAAACCAACATCTCCTCGAAGTTGCTACTCAATGTGTCTTTGATCCTATCCAGCAGATATTTATCCTTGCTCAGGAAAACCAGGAGATTCGTCC
This sequence comes from Coleofasciculaceae cyanobacterium OTE_70_metabat_329, assembly GCA_031374985.1. GTDB lineage: Bacteria > Cyanobacteriota > Cyanobacteriia > Cyanobacteriales > JAAUUE01 > JAAUUE01. The sequence continues at coordinate 2,906 of JANMHD010000035.1, forward strand.
AGTTTCCCCTAAACTCTTGACGGGTTTCTTTCTATCCCTAGTAGAGAGTATCCATCAATTTCAAAATACGTGCGAGTGCGGCTCTGGAGTGATGATGGCAGAAGAAATGATTTCTGTACTTCTGCAAGGAGTTGACTTACCCTAAATTTGGTGACAAACTCCCTTGTTGCTTCTAGAAGCGATCGCATTAACGTTGTGTAGCAATATTGCTTCAACCAACTTCTACGTCAATCATGTTCAAGAAACTAAACTTCTTTTCATCGTCTCGCCCTAATCGGCAATGGGTCATCATTCTCGGAGTAGTCGGCATGGTTATTACTGCGGGGACAGCAATTTACAGCATCAACCAAGCCGGGAAGCCTCAAGCAGATGCTACTCCTAGCCCCGGTACTACTCCGATCGCTCCTACTGCTGTCAGTGCCTTGGGTCGGCTAGAACCCCAAGGTGAAGTCATTTCTCTTGCTGCTCCTAGTACAGTTCAGGGTGCGCGAGTTGCCCAAATAATGGTTGCTGAAGGGGATGAAGTCCGCCAAGGACAGGTAATTGCTGTCATGGATAATCGGCAACGTCTAGAAGCAGCCCTCGCTCAGGCAGAAGCTGGAGTCAGAGTTGCTGAAGCTAACTTGAATAAGACCACTGCGGGGCAAACCGGCACTGTTCCAGCTCAACAATCGGAAGTAGATCGCCTAGAAGTTCAACTGGTGGGGGAGAGGAAAACCAATCAAGCTACCCTAGCCAAGCTGGAGGCTGAACTTCAGGGACAAGATGGCTCTCAGGCTGCAAGTGTATCTAGGTTCGCCGCCGAGTTTCGGACAGCAGAGGATGATTTTCGACGTTTTCAGCAATTGGCTCAGGCGGGGGCGATCTCCGATTCAGAGTTGGGTAGTCGGCGTTTAACTATGGATTCGGCACGGGAACGTTTGAATGAGGCTAGGGCAAACCAAACTCGGATAGTTGAAACCCAACGGCAACAAATTAATGAAGCCCTAGCTATTGGTCAAAAAAATGTTGCTTCGCTCGAGGAGCAAATTAAGCAGGTGAGAACAAATCTGACTACGGATAGAGAATCCGCTAGGGCTGAGGTAGAAAGAGCGATCGCCTCAGTAACTCAAGCTAAGGCAGAACTAGACTTGGCCTTTGTCCGTGCCCCTACGGCTGGGCAGATTCTCAAGATTAATACCCGTGCTGGAGAAACCCTTGAAACTGGTAAAGGTATTGTGGAATTAGGCCAAACTAGCCAAATGATTGTAATTGCCGAAGTCTATGAAAGCGACATTAGCAAAGTCAAGGTGGGCCAGCGAGTTGATATTATCAGTGAAGGTAATTCCTTTAGTGGGGAATTGAAAGGTAGTGTAGCTCAACTGGGCTTAAAGATTGGACGGAAAGATGTTCTGTCTACAGATCCCGCCGCTGCGGTGGATGCCAGAGTAGTAGAGGTAAAAATCCGCCTTGATGCCACTGATAGTAAAAAAGTTGCTAATCTGACTAACTCTAATGTGATTGTCAAGATATCCATCTAGCTAACAAAGATTTTTCCTATCAAACTCCAAACCCTAAACTCATTAAACTCATTCTATGAAATTACCTTTATCTTGGCGTCAACTCACTCATGAAAAGATCCGCCTAATGGTTGCTCTAGCAGGTATTGCTTTTGCAGATATTTTGATGTTTATGCAGCTTGGGTTCCGGGATGCTCTATTTGAGAGTGCCACTACTTTTCATAAACAGCTCCAAGGTGATGTATTTCTCATTAGCACCCAGTCTACGGCCTTAATTGCCATGCGATCGTTCTCTAGCCGCCGCCTATATCAGGCCTTGAGCTTTGAAGGAGTCCAGTCTGTAGAGCCGCTATACATGGATATTGGTCTCTGGAAAAATCCGCAAACTCAGGCAACCAGAGGCATCATGGTCATTGGTTTTAACCCCGATCGATCTCTACTCAGTTCCCCCGGTTTAGAGGGTGAGATGGGTAAAACTAAAATTCCTGATGTGGTTTTGTTTGATAAAGCCTCCCGCGCAGAGTTTGGGCCTGTAGCTGATCTATTCAATCAAGGTCAAACGGTGCAAACGGAAGTCAGGAGCCGACGGGTGAAAGTTGGGGGACTATTTAGTTTGGGGGCATCGTTCGGGGCTGATGGAAACCTGGTGACTAGTGATTTGAATTTTGTGAGGATATTTCCTACCCGAACTAAAGATTTAATTGATGTAGGGGTAATTCGCCTCAATTCCGGGGTAGATGCGATCGCCACGGCGGCCAAAATGCGTGAAGTATTTCCTAAGGATGTAAAGGTTTTAACTAAAGATGAGTTTATTGAATTTGAGCGCAAATACTGGGAAGAAGGTACTTCCATTGGCTTTATTTTCACCTTAGGTACAGCTATGGGCTTTATTGTGGGCATTGTAATTGTCTATCAAATTCTCTATACCGATGTCTCGGATCACTTGCCGGAATATGCTACTCTCAAAGCTATGGGCTACAGTGATTGGTATCTGTTGGGTGTAGTTTTCCAAGAAGCAATTATTTTGGCATTTTTGGGCTATCTTCCCGGCGGTTTAGTAACTTTCTTTCTTTATAATCTCACTAGGAATGCCACAAGTTTACCGATCGCCATGACCTTATCTAGGGCAATTACGGTATTAATTTTAACGGTAATTATGTGTTTAGTTTCTGGGGCTATTTCCGTCAGAAAACTACAAGCTGCCGATCCTGCCGATATTTTCTAGAATTTATTTGATGAGGATTACCTCCTTACACCTATGCTAAACCTCCTAAAACCCCAGCCCTTTAACCCCAATTCTCTGAATCCTGACCAGCCAGTAATTCAGATTAATAATCTATGTCACTATTACGGCACTGGCAATCTCCGCAAGCAAATTTTATTTGATATCAACTTGACTATTCCTTCGGGAGAAATTGTACTGATGACGGGGCCTTCTGGTTCTGGGAAAACTACCTTATTAACCCTCATGGGATGCTTGCGATCGATCCAAGAGGGCAGTGTCAATATCCTTGGTCAAGAAATTCATGGAGCTAGTAAAGGCGACATGGTAAAAATTCGTCGCTACATTGGTTATATTTTTCAAGCTCATAATCTTCTTGGTTCCCTGACTGCCTTACAAAATGTGCAAATGTCTGTAGATTTACATGAACATATTTCTAATCAAGAAGGCATTAATAAATCTGCTGATATGTTAACTCAAGTAGGTTTAGCAGAACGGATGGATTATTTTCCGGCCAACCTCTCTGGAGGGCAAAAGCAACGGGTAGCGATCGCCCGCGCCCTAGTCAGCCACCCCAAAATAGTTCTTGCCGATGAGCCTACCGCAGCCCTAGACAAAAAATCTGGTCGGGAAATTGTAGAAATTATGCAACGCTTAGCCAAAGAACAGGGCTGTACAATTTTAATTGTTACCCATGATCAACGGATTCTAGATATTGCCGATCGAATTATTAATATGGAAGATGGTTATCTTTCAGAAGGATAAATATTCCCAAGGTTTATTAGTATGTTTAATCCTCTGTCGACCTACCGAGTGCAACTCCATCAAGGCTTTACCTTGAGTGATTTAGAACAAATAATTTCCTACCTCGAAAAATTGGGGATTAAAACTATTTATGCTTCGCCAATTTTTACGGCGATTCCCGGCAGTATGCACGGCTATGATAATGTTAATCCTAGCCAAGTTAATTCAGAAATTGGCACAACTGAACAACTAGAAAATCTTAGTAAACTTTTGCAATCTAAAGGCATAGCGTGGTTGCAAGATATTGTTCCTAATCACATGGCTTATCATCAAGATAATCCTTGGTTGATGGATGTATTAGAGAAAGGGGAAAAATCTTCCTATGCCAGCTTTTTTGATATTATTTGGTCTCCAGAAAATCTTAATTCGTTGATGGCTCCTTTCTTAGCCTCTTCTTTAGAATCAGCCATTAACCGGGGAGAGGTGAAAATAGCTTATCAAAAGCAACGATGTGTACTAGCATATTATGATAACTACTTTCCTCTGAAACAGGAATCTATTAGTATTTTGCAACAGCTAGATAGGGATTTAATAAAAGCAGTTGAAATTGTTAATAATGACCATTCTTTGTTACTACAAATTGCTACTGATCAACATTATAGATTGTGTCACTGGCAGGAAACTGATCGCCAGATAAATTACCGGAGATTCTTTACTGTTAATGGGCTAATCTGTCTGAATACGCAGGATGAAAAAGTTTTTGAAGCTGTCCATGAGCATAGTCGATCGTTGGTAAAAAAATCTATTGTCCAAGGTCTTCGCCTCGATCATATCGATGGACTTTATAATCCTACAGAATATCTCGATCGCTTAAGAGCCTTTGTGGGTGAGGAAACTTATATTATTGTAGAAAAAATTCTGGTTCCCGGTGAAAAGCTACCAGAATATTGGCCGCTTCAAGGTAATACAGGGTACGATTTTTTAGGTTTGGTAAATAACCTTTTTACTAATAAAAATAGTGAGTCTGCTTTTACAAAATTTTATCAGCAACTTATTAATAATACAGATACTATTCAGCAACAAACCTATGCTAAAAAAAGATATATCCTGCAACAACATATGGCGGGGGAATTAGAAAATCTGCATAGATTATTTATACATTCAGACCTTCTTAATTCTGATGAATTGGAGAGGATCCAACCGGAAGATTTGAAACAAGCTATTGCTGAATTCTTAATTTATTGTCCCGTCTACAGATATTATGGAAATAGATTTCCTTTAGACACTACTGAAGCTGGAGAAGTAAGCAATATATTTAACCAGATTAAGAATGATCTAAGCTATAACTTAGAAGCAAATTCTTTTTTAGTAGCGGTGGAATTACTAGAGCAAGTATTACTCCAAAAACCAGAACAAAAATTAGCACAAGGCGATGCTGATTATAATCAGAGACTTCTGCATTTTTATCGACGTTCCATGCAATTTACTGGGCCTTTAATGGCTAAGGGTTTTGAAGATACTTTGATGTATACTTACGATCGCTTTATTGGTCATAACGATGTTGGAGATTCCCCGCAAGAATTTGGTTATTCAGTAGCAGAATTTCATCAACAGATGGTAGAAAGGCAGAAATCTTGGCCGCTCTCCCTAAATGCCACTTCTACCCACGATACCAAGCGAGGAGAAGATGTGCGCGCCAGATTAAATGTGCTTACTAATCTGCCAGAGGAATGGTTCCAAACTGTCCGCCAGTGGCAGGAATTAAATAGTGGGCTGAAACAAAACGGCTTTCCCGATACCAATGATGAATATTTTATTTATCAAAACCTCCTCGGAGCTTATCCCCTGCCCGGCAACGGAGAAGATGATTTTCTAGAACGGTTATTGAATTATTTGCCCAAAGCCTTGCGAGAAGCTAAGGTGCATTCTACTTGGTCAGAGCCAAATGAAATTTATGAAAATGCTGCTAAAGCATTTACCTCAAAACTGCTAGATAAACAGACAGATTTTTGGCAGAGCTTTATTAAATTTCATCAGAAAGTAGCAGATTATGGCATTATTAATTCCCTAGTCCAAGTGATGTTGAAATATACTTGCCCTGGGATTCCTGATACCTATCAAGGAACAGAACTTTGGGATTTGAGCTTGGTAGATCCCGATAACCGTAGACCAGTAGATTATGATCTGCGCCAAGGATATTTAGAAGAATGGGAGACGTTGAAAGAGAATAAAGCCAAATTTGTAACCTATTTATGGCAAAACAGAATCAATGCAGGTATTAAATTATTTCTAATCCAAACATTGTTGCATATCCGACAACAACAACCGGAACTTTTTGAGCAAGGAGCCTACATTCCCTTACAGGTAACTGGGAAATATCAAGAGCATGTAATAGCCTTTGCACGTACGTATAACCAAATGAGCTACATAATAGTTCTTCCTTTGCATCTAGCAGCCTTAAATAAAGAGGGGAGCCTAGATCCTTTTGACTGGCAAGATACACGGGTTGTTTTGCCAGATGCGGTAGCCTTAAATGCTCCTACAGAATGGGAACACCTACTTTTAGGGATTAAGGGACGATCGACAGAAAAGCTACTTCTAAATGACATTTTTAGGATCCTACCCTTAGCAATTTTAAGTTTATAAAACAAGCTTAAACCCCTGATTATTCTATTATTCATAAGCTATTTATGAAAATATTAGTATGCTAAAGAAGTAATAATTTCTTCTAGGCTGTGAGGGAAATCTTCATTCCAAGGTTCTTACCGCTCTAGAGCTACCAAGATATTTAGGTTGGTTTAGATAATGTATAAGTTGTATAAGTTTCACTAAAACATTCAAAAGGTAGAGGCTATATTAATTAGCTTGTGTAAATATTCAGTTAGCAAAGAAAGAAGCGTGATTTGAGATTTAACTAAACTTAATTAAACCTCAAAAACCAAACTCATGACATCTAGAGGGTTATCAAGTAGTCCTCAAGAAATAAAGAATTCTACTGCGCTACGGGGGAAATTCTTATCCCAAATCCTTACTTTTCTAGGAATACTAGTCATCAAGGAGAACTTTTATGCAACTACAACCCTACACATCGAACGCTAAGATAAATACTCAGCCCAGTTCCTATGGGTATGGTCAAAAAATCTCGTCGATTGATCCCCTTCAGTATCTGCCGATCGACCTGACTCCTGATATTCGTCGGGAAAGCTGTAACTACCTAAACCAAGTTCTAGTAAATAGTACTGTTCTGTATGACTTTTACAAAAGTCCACCTTGGTTAATGTGTGGCAATGCCTTTCATCCATTGCATTTATTAATGGCTAGACATGCAAAAGAGCAGCTAAAGTTAATCGATTTGTTAAAGGGACAAATTCATTTCTTGGGTGGAGAAGCGATCGATAATTCTTACTATCTAGCCGAGAATAATCAGATTAATTACCCTATTAATGGT
>JANMHD010000037.1:0-4334 GCA_031374985.1 Coleofasciculaceae cyanobacterium OTE_70_metabat_329
GACGAAGTTACGAGCAAAACCAGCAGTTCCTTTAGCTGGCAAATATCGTCTAATTGATATTCCAGTCAGTAATTGTATTAATTCTGATATTTTAAAGATTTATGTCCTGACCCAATTTAATTCAGCATCCCTAAATCGGCACATTTCTCGAACTTACAATTTTTCTGGGTTTAGTGAAGGTTTTGTGGAAGTATTAGCCGCCCAACAAACAGCCGAAAATCCTAATTGGTTCCAAGGTACAGCCGATGCGGTGCGCCGTTATCTATGGATTATGCAAGATTGGGATGTAGATGAGTATTTGATTCTCTCTGGAGATCATCTCTATCGGATGGATTACAGCTTGTTTGTGAAGCGGCATCGGGAAACTAACGCAGATATTACCCTCTCTGTGGTGCCGGTGGACGATCGCCGTGCCTCTGACTTTGGGGTGATGAAAATGGATGACGACGGCAGAATTGTCTCTTTCAAGGAAAAGCCCAAGGGTGAAGAGCTAGAGAGTATGAAAGTAGATACTACTAGATTAGGCTTGACTCCTGAACAGGCGGAAAAAACCCCCTACATTGCCTCTATGGGCATCTATGTATTTAAAAAATCTGTTTTAGAAAAACTCCTCCGAGATCTGCCAGACCAAACAGACTTTGGTAAGGAAATTATCCCCAATGCGGCTGAGGATTATAATATTCAAGCCTACCTTTACGATGGATATTGGGAAGATATTGGAACGATCGAAGCCTTCTACAAGGCCAACTTAGCCCTAACTCAACAACCCCAACCGCCCTTTAGTTTCTACGATGAAAAGGCTCCCATCTACACCCGTCCCCGTTACCTACCCCCCACTAAACTATTAGATTGCCACATTACTGAATCTATTATTGGTGAAGGTTGCATTTTGAAAGAATGCCGAATTAATCACTCTGTACTGGGGATCAGAAGCCGGATTGAAGCAGGATGTATTATCGAAGATTCTCTCCTCATGGGGGCAGATTACTACGAACCATTTGCTGAGAGAACCATTAATTCTGAGAAAGGGGCAGTGCCGATGGGGATTGGTGCTGATAGTATGATTCGCAATGCAATTATTGATAAAAATGCCCGCATTGGTCGCAAGGTACAAATCATCAATAAAGACAGAGTAAGTGAAGCAAGCCGAGAAGATCAAGGTTTCTTTATTCGCAGTGGAATTGTAGTGATCATGAAAAATGCCCTAATTCCCGATCGTACAGTGATATAGCTGATAGCATTTTGCAGCCCCTAGGGTGTGTTCCCAAAGCGTAGCGCACCCGATGCCAAGTCTAAGAAATTTAATTTTTAGTCCCAACTCTAGTTAGCTTTATTTTTGGAATTTATTTTTGGAATTTATTTTTATCTTTTTACCGAAAGTATTGTGATAGTTCGTGTATAACAGGAATAAGTGTATACAAAGAGGAGCGCAAGCCAGACCTTAGGGTCAACTCAAGGTTGCAATACTTAAAAAACAATACTTTCACTTATGCTAATGCATTACAGCTAGCACCTACAGCAGATTGCAACCTAGTAAACTACAATCTCGATCTTAAAGTCCCCCTTCCAAGGGGGATTCAGGGGGTTCTTTCTACTTTTAGTTAAACCAAAACTGCTGTAACACATCCCACAATATTGAATACTATGAAAACTTTTTTTTCGGCAATTATTCCCCTCGTGTTTTGGTTATGGAATAGTTGTTTTTTATTATTAGTCTACACTGGTATTTTACCCTTCGTAGGCGGAGGATTACTCTTAGCCACCTTTGAAGGTTCAGTTCCCCTAGATTTATCTATAACTCTGTGCTACTTGGTCATAATTCCTACGGTTTGTTCTTTTTTAGCAGCTACTAAACTTAATAAGCAACCCCAAAAATTACTCTTTTTGTTCTACGGGGTAGAGGCTCCTCTATTTATCCTCTGTCTATTGCGATTGTTTGTGATGCGGGAATTAACCGCTGCCGGCAATATGATTATGATGACAGTTTCTGTGGCTGTAGCTGCCTTTGCTTACTATCTTTTCTATGGTTCCTTTGCAACTAGTAATCTTCAGCTTAAGGAAATTGAAACTAGCGATGTAGTGAGGATTGGTAGTCTACAATTTCGCCGAGAATATTTAGCTTGGATTCAATTAGGTTGCCATAGCTTAATGGGCTTAGTTGGGATTTATGCCGCTACTATATTATTATTTTATGCTCTGCCCTTGGGATGGAGTTGTATAGTATTTTTCTTTGGCTTTACTTGGGTTAGTGGTCTTTGGTTTCAACTAACTGCCTCTGCAAGCATTTCAAGCATTTTCTGGATTGCTATTTTCCTAGTCTTATTTACATTTTCAGCAACCTTATTTGTGATCATGCCCTCGGCCTATGGATTCCTCTATGCCTACACTGGCTGGTCAGGATGGAAAGATTTTGTGCAGACTTACGGTAAAAAAAAGGGACAAATGGGGGCGATCGCAACTCTCACAGCTTGGTTAGTAATTTTTCTGACTCTCCAACAACAGCCCCAAATTAAGGCTTTTAGTCTCTTAGAAAAACCAGTTGTTAACATTAATAGTCGTCAAGAATTGGTTAGACAAGCTGATACTATCCGCCAAGGATTACTTAATAGCTATCTTCTTCCTTACCGTTACCTGAGTACTGAGGCAGAAAATAATCATATTGCTGCTATGTATAAAAATGTATTTAACTTGCCAGAGGAGGCTACTTTTTTTATTCAAAGTGCTTATAACCATTTACTCTCAACATTTTTATACCAGGGCGATCGCTCTGAGATTAAGCAAGCAGAAAAACTTTATGGACAGTTCTTTGATAGTAATATCCAAAAAGCTGAAGCTAGTACGATCGGTAAGGCTGTGCAAGCAACTTGGAACCGGGAAGAAGCAAAGGCGGGGCTACTCAATGTTAATCAACAGAAGGTTTGGCTAAAAAAGCAGGCAGTTAATATTGCCGAACAGGACGACTGGGCGGAGGTAGAAATTTATGAAATGTATGAAAATCAAACTCCTAATCTGCAAGAAGTATTTTATTCTTTTTCTTTGCCAGAAAGTGCGGTGATAACGGGGTTATGGTTGGGGGATACGGACGATCGCAATAGGCGCTTTCCCTACCAAGTTTCTCCCCGTGGTGCTGCCCAACAGGTGTATAACGAGCAAGTCCGGGAACGGGTTGATCCCGCCCTCCTCGAACAGGTAGGCACAAGACAGTATCGCCTCCGAGCCTTTCCGATCCCGGCTAAACGCTTGAGTAGAGACCTAGATATTAACAATCCTAATCCAACTCCTACCCATATGCACCTGTGGTTAACCTACAAGGTGATGCAACAACCCCAAGGCTGGGCCATGCCAGATTTAGGCGAGAAGCGCAATGTGTTTTGGAGTTCTCGGAGTAATAATATTCAGCGTCCTAGTGATATTTCTCTGCTCCGCTGGATAGATATTGCTCGGCAGCCTCAGAGCGATCGCACCATCAATGGCAAATCTATTAACAGTCAGAATTGGTTCCCGCCCTTTGTGGCTGCAACTAAGACTTTCACTCCTCAAAACCATCGGGTGGTAGTTGCCAATGGAAAGATCGTGGAGGCAAAACCCGTAAAAAATCAAGATTATGTCCTGCCTCAGAAACAACGCTTTGCCGTGATTATTGATACTTCCCGGAGTATGGCACAACAGCAGGAATCCTTAGGAAAAACTTGGGATTGGCTGAAAGGTACGATCGCAAAAAATAATGAAATTCATCTCTACCTGACCGGAACTTGGGGTGCAGAACCCCGACGGATTGCTGATGTGCAGAACTTTGATTTTAAGCAATTAACCTATTTTGGTTCTTTGCAATTTCCCCAGATGCTGCAACAATTTAGCCAACTCCAAGGAGATACTATCTACGATGCAGTATTATTACTCACCGATGATGGCAGCTACGATTTAGCAAAAGATGAAGTTACTCTGCCGCCTCTGAAAGCCCCTCTCTGGATGGTTCACCTCGCCGGGTTGCCTCCAGCCTACGATGATATTACCCTGAAAGCTATTCAAGATAGTGGCGGGGGAGTGAGTACTGAGGTTCAAGAAGTCATGGAGAGATTAGCCACTAGTGCCAAATTGGGGAAATCCTTAGTTAGTTTAGTAGATGGCTATGGTTGGTATCAAACCAATTCTCCTCAACCATTGCCTAGCCCACAGCCTAGCCCGATCGCTTCAGCGTTGCGGAGCAATATCGCTAATAACTTGAATAGTTCTGCTAACAATCAACCTCCGGTACTTAAAGGCAGTAATCAAGCTAATCAAGGCTTTGCCCCTCTAGCAGTTCGGCAGTTGGCTCTAGCTCTGAGTCAGGAAAC
>JANMHD010000054.1:0-5399 GCA_031374985.1 Coleofasciculaceae cyanobacterium OTE_70_metabat_329
CCGACAAATTATTATTTTGAGTTTTATTCTGAGTTTTATTCTGGGGTAAGGAGGTGCGGGGAAAAGGAATAAACTCTGGTTCTGATCCTGCCGCCCGGAGACGAGTCACAAAAACATTTTCTAGAGTCGGGGCAGTAGCTTGAATCTCTTCCAAAGAAATACGTTTTTTGCTAAGAATTTGGTTTATTTGTAATTTACCAGCCTCTACATCTTGAACCAAAATATCCAAGCGATCGCCAAAGGTTTGCACATCTACTATGGAACTTTGGGGACTATCTTTTGCAACTAGAAGAGTTTCTTCGGCGGCAATAATATTTTGGGGACGAATTTCTAATCTTTGTAAGCCTAAATTATCCCGCAGTTGCGATAAAGTACCAATTTCCTGAATAGTTCCCTCATACATCAAGGCAATCCGGTGACAGCGTTCTGCCTCATCTAGATAGGGCGTAGCCACTATGATCGTCACCCCTTGGCTAGCCACCGCTGCCAATATATCCCAAAACTCCCGCCGGGATACGGGGTCTACTCCTGTAGTTGGTTCATCTAAGAGGAGAATTTCGGGTTGAGAAATCAAGGCACAGCACAAAGCTAATTTTTGTTTCATGCCCCCAGATAAGCGCCCTGCTAAGCGATCGCTAAATTGCTCTAAACTCATCAACCGCAAATACTTTTCCCGTCGTTGGATAAATAAATCTGTTGGCACTTGGCGTAATCCGGCACTGTAGCGGAGATTTTCCTCTACACTCAGGTCTAGATACAACGACATTTGCTGAGTTAGGTAGCCGATCGATAATCTCGCATCCCGTGGTGACTTTCCCAATATCTGAAGCTGCCCAGAAGTTGCCTCTATCACCCCTCCAAGGGTATGAAAAGTAGTAGTCTTTCCCGCCCCATCGGGACCTATTAAACCAAAAATCTCACCCCGCTCTACCGTAAAGTTAATCCCCCGCACCGCTACCAGTTTGCCGTAGCGTTTATAAAGTTCTTTGACGATGATTACTTCGTTCATGCCCTATTCTAGGACTATTTCTGCATCAGCAGGCATTCCCGGTTTGGCAAGTCCTTCTAAATTATCAAGACTAACTCGCAGCCCAAATACCTGCCGGACTCGATCTTCCTTAAAGTAGATATTCTCAGGAGTAAAAGAAGCTTGGGGATCGATCGCTGTCACCTTGCCTAATAGAGGTTGAGTAGGGCGAGAATCTAGAAAAATTCGCACATCCTGCCCCAAGCGGACTCTAGCAATATCCGCTTCTGGTATATAGCCCCGTAAATATAATTGCTGAGGATTAATCACCGTTAATAGATTTTTGCCGGGGGTAACTACAGTACCGGGTTCCACATTCCGAGTCATGACCACCCCTTTAATGGGGCTAAAAATATTTTGATTAGCTACCCTAGCTTTGGTTTCTTCTTGGGCGGCTCTAGCACTAGAAACATCAGCAGCAGCAGCGGCAAGTTTTAGCCTAGTCTGAGCCAGTTGAGTGCGGAGATTTTGGATTTGCAGATTATTAATCTCTGGATTTAGTTCTGTAGTCCTAGCTTGGGTTACCTGTCCTTGGGAAGCACTAACTAGGCGTTGGAAGGAAGTTACTGCTGCTTGGCGGGATTCTAGATTGGCTTGGGTGGTTTCCACGCTGGTTTGCACTTGGTCATATTGTTGTTGGGTAATTACCCCCTGCCCTAGGAGTCGAGAGAAGCGATCGAGGTTTTTCTGGGCTAGGCTGAGTTCTGATGCCGCCTGTTGTTGTTGCGCCTGAGCTTGAGTTAGCTGGGCTTCCACCGATGCCAAATTAGATTCTGCTTGCAAAACCCGCCCGGAAGTATCTCCCTGAGATTGTTGCGCTCCTAGCTCTGCTTCCCGAATCTGATTTTCTAGCAAACTAATTTGTAATTGTGCCTGTAGTTCCATTTGTTGGCTGGCATTGAGACGGGCGGTGGCTCCCTGAAGTTGGGCATTAGTTTCTGCATCATCTAGTTTTACTAATAATTGTCCCTCGGTCACTTCTTCCCCTTCTCGGACACTAACAGAGATAATTCTGCCAGCAACTTTAGTCCCCACATCGGTTTCATAGCCCTCAATCCTGCCACTCAAACGGATGGGTGAGGGCTTATTAACGTTAGATAAATACCAAAAAGCAGCCCCGGCTATGGTTAAAAGTAGGGAAATAATTATTAGGGGCAGAGGCGATCGCTTCTTCTTACCTAGAGGTTCAAAGTTCTCAGGTTCTTTCTTTGACTCGTCCAAGGGAGATGAAGCCATAGTATTTTTCTTACTAATTACAGGTGATCATCGAGGTTCTGAACCTTCCCAATCAGGACAATGCTGAGTTTCCCATCCATAAGGATGCATTCCACATACCAATAGATTACCACTATAAATCTGTCCATGATAGTGGTTACAACCAATACAGGCAGGATGGCTTTGGGCATTGGGCTCTACAGTGTAGGTAAACCCTAAGTCTCCATTTCCCGCTAGTTGCTCTAATTCTAGGTATAAGTCAGCGATCGGCTCAAAAATTTCTTGGAGGCGCTGATCTATTTCTATGGTGACAACTTGTTGGAGTTCTTCAGTCATAGTATCCACCACTTCATTTAGTTCGGTGAAAAATTCATCAACCGCCAGAGCTACTGTTTCTATTGCTTCTATTAAATTCTTTGACCAGTCTTCCATAATAAATAGTTAGAAAAATTACAGGATTAATTCATCTTACCTGCTAAAACTCAAGAATCTAGTCCCGTTGCAGACGTTTAAGTTCTTCTTGCATAGCCTTGATTTTTTCCTGCATTGCATCAATATCCTGAGCTTCCCTAGGGGTAGGAACTTCGTCATCAGCCAAAATTTCAATTCTTCTTGGCTCTGTGGAAGTATTAGCTTTTGGAGAAGGGGTTACCTCTTGCTTTTGAGCTTGCTGGACTAGTTCATCTACTAATTTCTTTGCTTCTTCAGTAGTCATTTCACCCCGCTCCACCAGTTCTTCGGCAAGTTTCTGGGCTTGGAGGCGAATCTCACCTAGACTAGTACCTGCTTTTTCACTGGCGACGGAGGCCAGACCAATCCCTAGATAAAATGCTTTTTGGACGATACTCCCAAAGTTTGGCATGATAGTAATTTCTTTGGTTAGGAGATTTCGTAAACTTTTAATAATCGCTTGATAGTCGCTAAATTTTAGAGGTGACCCGGAGTTTACGCCTACCTCAAGCATCCCTTATTGCTGCGCGGTCAAGCCTGACAAGGTTCGGGCGTTGCGATCGCATAAATCCGGATCAATATCAATATAGCACAATCTAAACAGACACTGACAGACTAATTTATGACGGTGGAGGTAAAGAAGATACAGGGAGGTACAGGGAGGTACAAGGAAATAAAGAAGGTAAGGAATGGGGATAATTTGGTGGGGGGCGATCGCTGCTAAGTTTTAGCTAGAAAGAAGATGCACTACAACTGGGGGTAATTTCATGAAAAACTCTAGATTTAACACTAGAATCTCTAGATTTAACAATAGAATTTGCTATTAAAATATGTAAGTCAGAAATATGTTTAAGTCAGAAAATACCCATCTCTACAAATTATGGTTTCGCAAATTAATAGACAGAAATCAAGTCCTACCTTCCCCGCCACCGCTCCAGCCGCAAATCCTGTATTTTTTCGTACCTATAGCCGTCGTGACTCTACAGGAAAGCGGGAAAGTTGGGAACAGGTGGGCGATCGCACCCTCAACGGATTAATTAATCTTGGCAATCTTACCTTAGAAGAAATTAACCTGATCCAGAAAATGCAAGCAGAGTTAAAATGTCTCAACTCCGGGCGGTGGCTTTGGGTCGGGGGAACCAACTGGGTAGAGCAACCCCAGAACTTCTCCGGGGCATATAATTGCACTTCTACTAATATTGTCGACTGGCGATCGTTCGGCTTGCTAATGGATTTAGCCATGATGGGTTCCGGTACAGGGGCTGTCTTGGAGCCAAAATATATTAATCAACTCCCCCCCATTCGGAATCAACTACAAGTAGAAGTACAGGGAGCGATCGGCACAACGCCTAAAGCCCAAAGAAGGGAAGAAACCACAGTAATATTTCAAGGCAATCAAGCTACGATCTATGTAGGAGACAGCCGCCAAGGTTGGGTAAAATCCTATCAATCGTTACTGGAACTTTCTACAAATACCCAGTTTACTGATGTAGTCCAAGTCCGGGTAGATATTAACGATGTCCGTCCATCGGGGGAATCTCTCCGAGGCTTTGGGGGTGTGGCAAACCCCGTGAAGTTGCCAGAGCTTTATGAAAGATGTGCCAAGATTCTGAATCAGGCTTTAGGGAGACAGCTAAATTCTGTAGAGTGTTGCTTATTGATTGATGAGGCGGCAGTAGTAGTCGTGGCAGGAAACGTGCGTCGTAGTGCCGGAATGCGGCAGTTTAGTTCAGAGGATGAGTTAGGAGCTACAGCGAAGGATAATCTTTGGAGCCAAGATGAGCAGGGAAATTGGAGAATTGATCCAGAAAAAGATGCTCTGAGAATGAGTAATCATACCCGTGTTTTTCATACTAAGCCTACCGAAGAAGAATGTATTAATGCAGTGCGGAAGCAGTTTTATTCTGGAGAAGGTGCTATTCAATGGGCTGGAGAAGCGATCGCCCGTTCTAATGTTGACCTAGTTAAAACTCCTGAACTAAAGCGTGATTTTCTAGCTGCCTATACTAAGGGTGAAGGCAAAGAATGGTTGCGATCGCACCAACCAGAGATTGACAAAAAAGACTTAAAGCATAGGCTTAATCGCTATGGTCTAAATCCCTGTGGGGAAATAATCTTCTCTGATGGGCATTGTAATCTATCAGAAGTCCACCTAAACCAAATTGATCCTAAAAATTATCAAGAGCAGGAAGATGCTTTCCGGGCAGGGGCTTTGTCTGTGGCAGTTTTGTTACATCACCAATTCCAAGAACCCCGCTATAACTATAGTCGGCAACTAGACCCGATCGTGGGGGTATCCTTCACCGGTTTATTTGATTTCTTTGTTCATGCCTTTGGTAGCGATTGGCTCAACTGGTGGACTGAGGGCAGACCTGATACCATCACAGGCTTAAAGTTTAAGCAACAAGAAGAAGCATACCTAAATAGATGGCGAGAGATAGTAGAGCAGCAAGTTTGGGAGTATTGCGATAAACATAGCTTAAAGCGACCAAACAGATGTACTACTGTGCAGCCTGCCGGCACGAAAAGTCTACTTACTGGAGCCTCCCCTGGTTGGCATCCCCCCAAAGCTCAAAGATTTATCCGCCGGATTACCTTCAGGAAAGATGATGCGATCGCTCTTGCTTGTATGGACTACGGTTATACGATTATTCCTTCTCAATCTGATAAAGATGAGCAGGGAAATCTCCTCCATGATCCCTTTGAT
>JANMHD010000062.1:0-4196 GCA_031374985.1 Coleofasciculaceae cyanobacterium OTE_70_metabat_329
TACGAACAACTCCTCGAAGACCTCCACGATCTTGCTATTGTGGCAGAAAGGCGATCAGAACACCCCATTAGTTTAGCGGCACTGAAAGTTAAGTTAAATCATGGCAACACCCTATGAAATTATATTTCAGCCTTCGGTAGAAAAGGACTTTCGCAAATTATCAGTAGAAAATAGAAAATGCCTAGAAAAATTAGGGAGTTAAAAAGTCTATTATTAAAGGCAGGATTTATATACAAGCCTGCTAAGGGCAGCCATACCAAATGGTTCCATCCCCACCTGCCTCAATCCATCATTATTCCCGGAAAAGATGGTAGTGATGCTAAGTCCTATCTAGAAAAGCAAGTTAACGAAGCCCTTGCCAACCTAAAAAAGCTGAAGGAGTCGGAAGAATGAAATATACAATTATTATTCAATGGTCAGAAGAAGATGATTGCTTTGTAGTATTTCTACCAGAATTTGAAGATGTGATGCAACCGGTTACCCACGGGGAAACCTACCCAGAAGCATTTCACCATGCCCAAGAAGTCCTAGAGCTTTTAGTCGAATCCGCCCTGGAAGCAGGTCAACCCCTACCTATACCTAAGAAATTCTTCCAAGTTGCTTAAATAATGACAGCAGCGAGGTGAAGAACCACATTTCTCTAATACTGATACCTTAGCGATTTTGCTACGCAACGCTAAGGCGATCGCTTCCTAAGCATCGAATTTCTTAACACCTTTTTATTCAACTAACTTTTCTGCCTGCTTTACTTATGTATAGATCAACTATACAAATATTTAGATATTTAGAAATCTCTTGGAAATCATTTAGGATTGCTATATTGGATTCTGGGTAGTTAGCCCAGTATTAAATCAGGAAATAGACTATGGCATCTGATTCTTCCCTTCAAGCTGGTAAAACTGCGCTAGAAAAGGGTAATTATACTCAAGCGATCGCCCTACTGCAAACCATTTGTGATACAGAGCTAGATGAAAACTTAGTTACCGAAGCGCAAAAACTTCTAGTCCTAGCTCAAAAGGGAGCAGAGAAGCAGACTAATCTTGCGGGGTTTTCTCCTTTAGAAGAAACCATAGATTCTGCCTCTAATCTAGAATCCACAAAGACTGGATTTACTCCTCTTGATACCTCTCCTCAGTTAAGCAATAAAGCACCAATCAAGGGTTTTTCTGCTAACCAATCTTCTTTAGGTAAATTATCAGACAAAAAAAGAACACCTGCGGCTAATCCAAAAATATCAGGTAGTAATAAGATCACGAGTTCTTCTAAGGGTAGTGATAGCTCTCCCCCATCATCAAATTCCCCATCTTCAGAACCGGTTGCTCTAGTCCCTATTCCCCAGCGATCGCCCTCTTTGTTTGCTAATGATTCCCCAATTCCTTGGCGCAATGCAGACAGGGCAAAAAACTGGACACCCTTGAAGGGCATTCAACTCAAAAAATCTTGGTTATTGGAATTAGCGATCGCTCTAGGGTTTTATTTCCTAGTTAATTTTGTTTTGGGGCGATTTTTCTTTGTGCGGGAGCTAACTAATATTGCTTTATTCTGTGCTTTCTACCAAGTGCTAGGGAGATTTTGGATGGTGCAACTAGGTACAGGCCTAGCATTTTCCTGGCTTCTCCGGGGGTTGGTCACTACGGGGATGGCAATGGTGAATCTAGTTTTAGCTAATTTAGCAATTATTCGCTTCCGGCCGATTCAGATGTTTTATGCTGATCCTACCTATTTTTTACTGGGATTAATTGTAATCCTTGCCGCCGTTTCGCCTTGGTTGTGGGATTTCTTACTACAAAAGTGCTACAACCTCAAAACATTAAGCGTGAATCAACTTTCTGCTAAAAGTCCTGAAGCATTGAAGTTATTACGTGCCTTTAGCCAAAAGAAGAAATTTCCTTTTCCAACTCTGAAGATTTTACCTACAAGTTCTCCTCTAGCTTTTACCTACGGACACCTGCCTCAGACTATCCGCATTGTGGTCAGCCAAGGTTTATTAGATACTTTGACCCCGGAAGAAATTGCCACTATTTATGCTGGAGAAGTGGGACATATTATTAATGGGGATTATATTTTACTTTCTTTAGCAGTACTGATATTGCAAATTCCTTATACTTTCTATTGGCAAGGAGCCTATTGGGGTGAGAGATTAGCGGAACTTAGTTATCAAAAATTACCTAGTTATCGCAAGTTTTTGCCAACTTTGGTGACTTGGGTTAGTGCGATCGCTGCCAACCTTAGTTACAGTATTTTTTGGCTACTGCGTCTGCCTCTGTTATGGAGTTGTCGCCTGAAAACCTACTATAGCGATCGCTCTGCTGCTTCTATTACAGGCAATCCTAATGCCCAAGCCCGGAGTATCCTCAAAATTGCCCTTAGTACTGCCCATGAAATACAACGGCAAGGACAAACTAGTTTCCTTCTGGAAGGTCTAGACTTGCTTACTCCTTTGGGATATCAACAAGCCCTTCTCCTTGGTGGGAGTTATCGAAAACTTACTAATTCTGTTGATCCCTTAGCAAATCTGACTAATCTCCTCAAATGGGATATCCTCAACCCCTACCGTCAGTGGTTAATTTGGGGTTATGGGCATCCCTTGACAGGCGATCGCCTAATTGTCCTGGATCGCTATGCCAAACACTGGAAGCTAAATACTGAGCTAGACTTACCCAAACCTCCAGCAGAGAAAAAATCAAAAAATCAAAAAATCAACCTGCAAATTATTCCAGAGTTCATTACTTACACCCAAGGCTTACCCCTATTGCAGAGAGCAGGAATCTATGGAGTAGTTATAGGGTTGATTTTACGAGTATTACTATGGATTGTGGGAGCGATCGGCTACCAGTTTTACCTGATTGAAATTGTCTGGCTCTTTAAGAATGCTAATCCTTTTCATTTGGGTTGCTTGCTTATTGCTGGCGGTGTAGCTATTTTTCTGCTTATCAATAGCTATTTTCCAGATATCAAACCTAACATTGCTAAAACAGAACTCCATCTAGGAGCATTATTAACAGATATTAAAGCTGTTCCGTCCCAAACTAAAACTGCACTTCGGCAAAGCTCAGCGACCGCTCGCATGACTGGGCAACTAATCGGTAGAAGAGGTATTAGCAATTGGTTAGGACAGGATTTATGGTTACAAACTTCCCAAGGTTTAATCAAGCTAAATTTCCTTTCTGCGCTAGGGGCTGGGGGTAATTTATTCTTAAGTAAAAAGCCTCGTCCTAGTGACCTCGTAAATCGCCAAGTAACAGTTCTGGGCTGGTGGCGCCGGGGAGTAACCCCGTGGATTGATGTAGAAACTCTCCGTAGCCCCGGTACTAAAGCTACCTACGGCGGCTATCCTCTGTGGGCAACCTTCCTAGGCATTGGTGCTGTTCTCTGGGGCAGCTTCATTATCTGGCAAGCATAATTAATTTCTTGGCTTATAAAACCAATGTTACAATTAACAAAAAATGGAAGATATAAAATGTCTAACTCCGTTGAATTTAAGGCGAAAATCAAACAGGGGATCATTGAGATACCAGAGGAATATAAGCAAGCATTAAAAGAAGAAAATGAGGTGACAGTTATTGTTCTCAAACAGCCAAAAAGAATTTCTCAAACAGGAATTATTGCCGAATTGACTCAAAACCCTATCTCAGTTCTAGGTATCCGCCAATTAACACGAGATGAAATTCACCATATCTAGCTATGCCCCATTCTCTGTATTTTTGTGATTCTAATATATGGTTATATCGACTTTTGGTCGATCCAGGGGTTAATAATTCTGAAGAAGTAAGAAAACATGATATTGCTACCCATCTGACCAATACCGAGAATATTCTGATTAGCACTCAAGTCATTAATGAAGTCTGTGCAATTTTACTCAGAAAAGCCAAAGTTACTGAAAATCAAATTAGAAAAACTATTCAGGAATTTTATGAAGGTTGTATTGTTATTGAAATTCATTACGATACTATTATTACAGCTTCTGATTTACGTATGAATTATAGCCTTTCATACTGGGATAGCATAGTTGTTGCTAGTGCTCTATTTAGTGGTGCAGATATTTTGTACTCTGAAGACATGCAAGATGGATTAATAATTGCGGAACAACTCACTATTATTAATCCACTTAAACTATCAACGAACCTAGGCTAGACTATGGCGGCTCGTTTGTAGGCCTCATCTAAAACTTCTGAGAGAGTCGGGTGAGCATGAAC
>JANMHD010000105.1:0-4141 GCA_031374985.1 Coleofasciculaceae cyanobacterium OTE_70_metabat_329
GCCATTGGGGTTCAGGGATAGGTAGTTTTTGTGCCATGTCCGAGGCTTTGGCAGCTTGCTTTAGGGCAATAATTATTTGCTCTAGTTTTTGGGCTTTGACTACATAAGTTTTCAAATCTTCTTGGGCGGGTTTATAGTAGCTTGACCAAAAAGGAATACCTTGGAGAGTTGCGATCGCTGTTTCTAGTTCCTTCTGAGCTAACAACACTTCTTTCCCGGAAGACAAAGGATTGAGGGCAACCTGAGATTTTTCACTCAGTTGTTTTGCCCTAGCGATCGCCTCACACTTCCCTAATACACAAGGTCGTCCCAGCACTACAAAGCCAATCAGACCGGCTCCAAGAATAGCTCCTGCCAAACTTGTGAGGATTAAGGGCATTTGCTTTGCCCGTCGGCGTTTTTTGAGTCTGTTTAATCTTTCTTGAGCCAGAGCTTCGGCATTAGCTGGAGGTGGAACATGAACTTCTACCTTGACCTGTTCTCGTGGTTGGGGTTGGGGTTCACCACGCATTAGGGCATCTAGGTCGATCGGGCGGGGAGTTGCCTCAGGGTTAGAATCTGCATTTCCCTCTGACTCAGTTGAATCTACTGACTCCTTATCTAGATCATCTAGATTATCTAGGTCATCTAAGTCTGCATCTAAGTCTGAGTCTGCATCTAAGTCTGAGGCTTGATTGATACTCCGGCTCTTCATAGAATCTTTTACTTCTCCGTTCTTCCCAGAGCCAGATAAGCTAAAACCCATAAGGTCTACAGGGCGGGGCAGCAGAAAAGTATGGTTAGTATAGGGTTCCTTCTCCCCATCAATACGGAGATAAATCTGTACCTGTTGATTAAGAGACCAGCCCGCCCCTTTAATAGTTTGTTCTAAGAGATGGAATACTTGGTAACTATTAGGAATGACCTGAGGGACATGCTGGACTACAACCACCAAAATATCTTCCCACGGCAGGCATTCTACTTGCAGAGGGACAACGTACAGCAAGTCCATTTGCAGGGTGTGCTGCAAGAGCCGTTCTAGGGTTTCTAGATTATTTTGGACGGGACGATTTGTATTTGCTGCAACCATATGCTGGAACTCCTCTACAATTGGCTAGGGGTTAGTGAAATCTCTCTGTTGCTGATCTTGCAGCAACAACGCCACAATTACCCTTTAGATGCTAAAATATTACCACTAAAACTTTTGGAAAGTTGGGTCACGGAAATTATTATCCCTTCTCAAGAATTATCATCTCTGTCGGAATTTCTGTAACATAAGATTACATTATCGCTTGAATATCAGCTAAGTCTAAGGGAAATCTAAACTAAATTTTTCTATTATTGGTCTGTTATTGGTTAATTGTCTTGACATTGCATCCCCTTGGGAAATTATATCTTTCTTTCTAGGTTCTATCGATTCCTAATTTAGCTTTCTATTCTAACCTCTTCTTCTCAAATCCTAAAATTTATGAGCTTACCTATTGTTGCTATTATTGGTCGCCCCAACGTGGGCAAATCTACCCTGTATAACCGGATGGCAGGGGCCATGGATGCGATCGTCTTTGATGAACCGGGGGTGACGCGCGATCGTACCTACCGTCCTTCTTTTTGGTCAGATCGGGAATTTCTGGTGGTAGATACCGGGGGGTTAGTCTTTGATGATGATACGGAATTTCTGCCTTTGATCCGAGAGCAGGCTTTGGCAGCCTTGGCAGAATCTAGTGCCGCCATTATGGTGGTGGATGGGCAGGTGGGGCTGACTTTTGCAGATGAAGAGATTGCTCGATGGTTACGGCAGCAGAAAGTACCTATCTTTGTAGCGGTTAATAAGTGTGAGTCAGAAACTAGTGGCTTATTGCAAGCTGCCCAATTCTGGCAACTGGGTTTAGGCGAACCCTATCCCATGTCGGCAATTCATGGGAGTGGCACGGGAGAATTGTTGGATGAATTAATTCTCCGCCTTCCAGCAGTTTCCGAAACTCCTGAAGATCCAGAAACTAAAATTGCGATCATTGGTCGCCCGAATGTGGGGAAATCTAGCCTCCTAAATGCTATGACTGGGGAGAATCGAGCGATCGTCAGCCCAATTTCTGGGACAACACGGGATACGATCGATATGGTAATCCAGCACGGGGAGAAAACTTACCGCCTCGTGGATACCGCCGGGATCAGAAAGAAAAAGCACATTGATTATGGGATAGAGTTTTTTAGTATTAATCGGGCTTTCAAAGCCATCCGTCGCTCGGATATCGTGCTATTGATGATCGATGCCCTAGATGGGGTGACAGAACAGGATCAAAAACTTGCTGGGCGGGTGATGGAAGAGGGCAAAGCTGCCGTGGTAGTGGTGAATAAATGGGATGCGATCGAGAAAGATTCCTACACCATCTATGAGTATGAAAAAATCATGCGGGAAAGATTGGATTTTGTGGAATGGATCCCCGTAATTTTTATTAGTGCCTTGACGGGGCAACGGGTAAACAAAATTCTTGAATTAGTAGATATTGCCGTAGAGCAACATCGCCGCCGAGTCACCACTGCGGTAATTAATGAAGTAATCGAAGATGCCATAAGCTGGCATTCGCCCCCTACTACTCGCCAAGGCAAGCAGGGCAAAATCTACTACGGAACCCAAGTTGCAGCCCAACCCCCCACGATCGCCCTCTTTGTCAATGATCCCACCCGTTTCAACGATAATTATCGCCGCTACATTGAGCGCCAATTCCGGGAGCAATTAGGGTTTAAAGGTACACCTATGCGGTTACTTTGGCGGGGCAAGAAAACCAGAGAAGTGGAAACCAGCAAAAACCGAGCTTTACGAGTTTAGGGAAATTAACTGGATATCTGCGGGGGAGTTATAGAAAATTCAAGACCTGTTGCCAAACTTTAGGCAATAATTCCTTTTCTTCTGAGTCAAACCAGTTAACTTCTGGGCGGGAGTGAAACCAAGTTTTTTGACGTTTGGCAAACTGGCGAGTATGCAGGATAGTTTGCTCGATCGCCCCCTCTAAATCTACTTCCCCTCGCAGATACTGCCCCATTTCCTGATAGCCCAAGGTATTTAACAAAGATAAATCTGCCCCATATTTTTTAGTAAGATACTCCACCTCTTCTAGCCAACCCATATCTAGCATTTGTTGGGTACGCTGCTGAATTCTGGATTCTAGGTTTTGCCAACTAGTATCTAGGCCAATCGTTAGAATTGAATAACTAGGAGGATTTTCACCCTGTTGGGCAGAAATAGGAATGCCCGTCACGTAGAAAACTTCTAGCGCTCGTAAAGTTCTCACTGAGTCGTGGGAATGAATTTTTTGAGTGGCCACGGGATCAACTTGAGCCAACATTTGATAAAGCTGAGTTTGGGGAATTGTGGCAAGTTGCGATCGCAATTCTGGCTGAGGTGCCACCCTAGGTATTTTCATCCCTTGGGTAATTGCCTTGATATACAAACCTGTTCCCCCGACTAGTAAAGGGATAACTCCCTGGTGTTGATACCTAGCAATCAACTCCTGAGCTTGGTCTTGATAATCTGCTACTGTGAGAGTCTCTCTAGGATCACAAATATCTATCAAGTAGTGGGGAATCTGTTGGCGATCGCTCAAAGATGGTTTAGCTGTGCCAAGATCAAATTCCCGATACACCTGACGAGAATCGGCGCTCAGAATCCCTGTCTGGAGTTTTTCGGCCAGGAACATCGCCAACCTAGACTTTCCTGTAGCCGTAGCACCACAAATAACAATTAATTTCATAGATTCTATCCCCCTAAAAAATACCCCGCAAATCCCCTAAATTTCGCCTTTAACCTATTTGTGTTATAATTTTAGGGTATTTTCTACCTTTAGCCTGCTTCATGGGCTAGAGACTGACATTTTTGGAGTATGGACATGACAAGTAGTTATGGTGCTGATCAGATTCAAGTATTAGAGGGTCTAGAGGCAGTACGCAAGCGTCCGGGGATGTATATTGGTTCCACCGGGCCCAAGGGACTGCACCACCTAGTATACGAGGCGGTGGATAACTCCATTGATGAGGCTCTAGCTGGCTATTGTACCCACATTGAAGTAGACCTAAATCCCGATGGTTCGGTAGCTGTCACCGATGATGGGCGGGGCATTCCTACGGGGATTCATCCCCGGACTGGCAAGTCGGCCTTGGAAACAGT
>JANMHD010000106.1:0-1550 GCA_031374985.1 Coleofasciculaceae cyanobacterium OTE_70_metabat_329
CCTAATAGTTACCAAGTATTCCATCTCTTAGAACAAACTATCAAAGGGGCGGGCTGGTCTCTTAATCAACAGGTGCAGATTTATCTCCGAATTGATGGTGAGAAGGAACCCTATACTAACCATACTTTTCTGCTGCCCCGCCCTGTAGACCTTATGGGTTTTAGCTTATCTAGCTCCGGGAAGAGTGGAGAACCTGAAGATACTGGAAATAATCAGAATAAGCGAAATATCAATCAAGCTACGGATTTAGAGGAAGATTTAGGGGATTTAGAGGATTTAGATAGCTTGGATAGCTTGGATGGCTTAGATGATGAATCGGTAGATTCAATAATGTCAGAGGGAGATACGAAGCCTAACCCAGAAGTGACTCCCCGCCCGATCGACCTAGATGCCCTAATGCGTGGTGAACCTCAGCCCCAACCACGGGAACAGGTCAAGGTAGAAGTTCATGTTCCACCCCCAGCTAATGCCGAAGCTCTGGCTCAAGAAAGGTTAAACAGAATCAAAAAGCGCCGACGGGCAAAGCAAATGCCCTTAATCCTCACAGGTTTAGCAGGAGCTATCCTTGGAGCCGGGCTGATTGGCTTTGTAGTACTGGGACGACCTTGTGTGTTAGGGAAGTGTGAAGCGATCGCTAGGGCAAAACAACTGAGTGAAAAATCTCAGGTTGCCCTCAATCCTTTGTCTTCCGGGAAAGAGGTGCTGTTAGCTCAGAAGGAACTAGAAACGGCGATCGCAACTCTCCAAGGTATTCCCTTTTGGTCAAGCTACTATAAACCCGCCCAAGAAGATTTGAAAACTTATGTAGTCAAAGCCCAAAAACTAGAGCAAATAATTATTGCTCTAAAGCAAGCTGCCAAAGCCTCGGACATGGCACAAAAACTACCTATCCCTGAACCCCAATGGCAAGAAATTCAACAGATTTGGCGAGAAGCGATCGCTCAACTAGAAACTATTCCTAAGGATGCCCCGACCTATCCTCTTTCCCAAGCAAAACTAACTCAATACAAGGAAAATCTCCGGGCAGTGAATCTTCGTCTTGCGGAAGAACAACAGGCAGTGAAAGCGCTGCGATCGGCTAAGGAAACTGCTGATATTGCCCAAGTCCGGCAAGGAGTGGCACAGTTTTTAACTGACTGGCAAGAAGTGACAAACAATTGGCGCAATGCTATGGCACGACTGGAAGAAATCCCTGCTACCACCACAGCCTATGCCCCTTCCCAAGAGCTAAAACAAAGCTACACCGCCAAGTGGCAATTTGCTAGCGATCGTACCCAGCAAGAACAAGTTGCCCAGAAGTTCTTTGATCAAGCCAATAAATCAGCGAATGCTGCCCAAAAATTTGGGAGTGAGAACCAATGGACTCTGGCCATGAGTAGTTGGCAGAATGCCCTAGATTATATCCAGCAAGTCCAACCCAACACTAGTGCTGCTGCCCGGACTCCTCAACTGATCCAGTCCTACAACAATTCTCTCAAGCAAGCTCAGGCAAATCTAAATCTCGCCACTATTCGACAAAAGGCAAAAATAGACCTCGATCGTACTTGCAA
>JANMHD010000109.1:0-3061 GCA_031374985.1 Coleofasciculaceae cyanobacterium OTE_70_metabat_329
GCTAAAAAATCTTGGATTACTAACTGGTTCTCGATCGGATTTAAAGTACAAGTAGCATAGACTAATTCTCCCCCCGGCCGCACCCAAGTCGCTGCACTGGCGAGGATTTCCTGTTGGGTTTGGTTGAGCTTAGTGATGCGATCGATATTTTGTCGCCAGCGAATATCCGGGTGACGATGCAAAGTTCCCAGACCAGAGCAAGGAGCATCTACTAGAACTTTATCTGCCCTACCAATAAATTCTGGAAAATCTCGACTATCTCCAGATTGAATTTGAATTGACTTAAGTTGCAATCTAGCGCAATTTTGTTGGAGTTGTAATAATCTTTTGGGGCGATCGCAAGCCCAGATTTCTCCTTGATCTTGCATTAACTCCGCTATGTGGGTAGTTTTGCCCCCCGGTGCTGCACAGGCATCGATCGCTATCTGTCCCGGCTGGGGGTTGAGGAGATGAGTAACTAACTGAGCGCTGGCATCTTGAATTGTCCACCAGCCCTCGATAAAACCGGGTAACTGAGCAATACTGCCGGTGCTGCCTTTGATGCGTAGCCCTTGGGGGAGGTGAGGTATGGAGACAGCAATAATACCTGCTTGAGCAAAAGCTGCTACTACCTCTGCTACGGTAGTTTTTAGGAGATTAACTCGCAGGTCTAAACTAGGGGTTTGATTAAACCAGTGACAAAGTGCTGCGGTGGCGGCCTCTCCATAATTTTCTAGCCATAGCTCTACAATCCAGTCGGGGAAACTTTCTAAGAGGCTCAAACCATAAGCAACTGGTTCCGTAGGAAATTCTACCCCATGCCTGAGGTACTGCCGGAGCAAGCCATTTACAAAACTAGCAAGACCCTGCAAGCCATTCTCTTTAGCTAATTGCACCGTAGTATTTACTGCTGCCGAATCGGGGATTTGCTTTAAATAGCGTAGTTGATATAAACCCAGATGGAGAATTAGCCGCAGGTCTGGAGGTTGCTTTTGGGCGGGTTTCTTGGCCAGCTGATCAATAATAAAATCTAGCGATCGCTGTCTACGAATACAACCATAGACTAGCTCTGTAACTAACCGGCGATCAATACTGGTTAGCTCACTTCTAGTAAGCTGTTGATCGATCGCTACATCAGTAAAAAGTTTTTGACGATCGATCAATTTCAGAGCCATAAAGGCTACTTGTCTAGCATTAGTCACTTAATTAGCCACTTCTGCCATTTCAATTACTCGACTATCTAAATCCTTAACTAAGAAATTCAAAGGCTTATCCCGGCGGACTTTATACTTTAGACGACGGGCTTGAACTCGAAGCAATAGCTGTTGTAAGCAATCTCTGTCAAAACATACGTGGCGTTGTTGATCCTTATTGCCCAAGGTTGCCCCGGCTACAATGTGTAATTGAGTATTTTTCTTAAGTTGATACCATAGGCCTTCCGTACCAGTAAACTTACTTGTGGTTGCTGATCGCCCTAAGGAAGAACCCATATACATAGGATCGATCGCCACTGCCCCGATGGTTTGTTCATAGTTGTAATAATAATGCAAAGGAACTTCAGCCACCGATAGCTCTAGCAAACCTTCATAGAAATCACGAGCAATCTTTAGGTCAGAAACCATCACAGTATGTACCTTGGGTGCGCTGGTCAGAAACATCCACATAGCCCCAGCATAGGCAGCCAGCAGCATCACCATGATTCCTTGAGTAGACAGCAATCCATCTAGGGGCAATTCTGGAAAAAAAGCACTAAAGATCAAATTTTGGATAGATATGGAGTCCATGCTAATTGAGAGTAATTATTAATAAAGACAACTAAATAGTTTCAAATGTGGGTAAAATTAGCCTAACAGAGGTTATGAAACCTTACTGCAATTTTAACTTATCGATCGCAAATTGGTTTTGCTACCCTATCTACCCATTATCTAAAAGAATGAAAGATATCCCGCATGGAGCACTGGATATCTTAAACCTCTCTAAATAAAGGCTTACTAATTTTTAGGATTACTTATGATGAAAGATTTGAATCTCGAAAAAACCGTTGATATACTCAAGGCAATTATGGAATTTGAACTAGCAGGCGTTGTCCGCTATACCCACTATGCCCTGATGGTGACAGGTCCAAACCGTATCCCTATTGTTGATTTCTTCAAGGCTCAAGCGACAGAATCCTTGCTCCATGCTCAACAGGCGGGAGAAATTCTCACTGGGCTAGAAGGACACCCTAGTCAGAAAATCGCCCCGATCGAAGAAAGCTATAAACATTCTGTAAGAGATATTCTTGAAGAAAGTCTCAACCACGAGAAAAAAGCTCTAGATTTGTACAAGGATCTATTAGATATTGTGGAAGATGCTAGTGTTTATTTAGAGGAATTTGCCCGAACAATGATTGGCCAAGAAGAGATGCACAATATAGAAATCAAAAAAATGCTCCGAGATTTTAGCTAACTATCAAAAACTTACAGAAGATTTCTATCTACTAACCTACAATTTTGATCTTTCTATTCCCCTTGGCTCTAGCTTAGTGGTACAGGAGCCTAGGGATTTAATGTATCCTTACTAAAAAAATATTTATGAACTTCACTACGGCACTACCAACGTTCGTGATTACCCTACGAGAGGGATTTGAAGCAACTCTGGTAGTGGGAATTGTCCTTGCCTGTCTTAGTAAAGCTGGGCAATCTTACCTAAATAGATGGGTCTATGGGGGAGCGATCGCTGGAGTTTTTACTAGTTTGCTTCTGGGCTTAATTTTGGGTCTGGGAATGCAACAGTTGGGCAATTTAGACGGGCAAATAATCCCAGTAATTCAGGAGGTTCTTGCCGGATTTTTCACCCTAGGAGCAATAATTCTTCTCAGTTGGATGCTTTTCTGGATGACTAAACAGGCCGCCTCTCTTAAGGGTGAAGTGCAAATGGCAGTGACAGCGGCCTTAGAAAATCCGGGTACTGGCAGGGGGGTGTTCACTATTGCCTTCCTTGCAGTGACTAGAGAAGGCTTCGAGACTGTATTATTTTTACTTACCCAATTTGGAGAAGGTTCTGCTCCGGTGTTGGGGGCGATCGCTGGTTTACTATTAGC
>JANMHD010000122.1:0-1949 GCA_031374985.1 Coleofasciculaceae cyanobacterium OTE_70_metabat_329
CTCGACCATCTGTGTATTTTTGTTTGATTTCAACTATCTTATCAACGAGTAAATTATTGTTATTCTTGGCATACAACCAAAAACAGTATAAATCAAAATTTAAGTCATTAATCCAATAGGATTTTATATTAGTTCCAAATAAATTTTTTATGGCTAAACAAACTGAGCCACCACCAATAAAAGGCTCTCGATACTCCTTAATATGCAAAGGAATATGAGGCATAATTATGTCAATAGCTTTTGATTTGCCCCCCGGATAACGTAGAGGACTTTTAATTTGAGACATAATAACTAAGAGCTTGCTCTAGGTATAAATCCGGTAAAGTGGGGGATTAAGATCATATTTTTAGGATTGAAATTTACAAGCAAAATTCGATTATATCGCTACCCTTGCCTATGCTATACTGCTAAGGCTTGATTTTGGGGAAGTCCGGTGGGATTCCGGTACTGTGCCGCAACTGTAATGCACTGCAATACTTTTAGGGTAATGCAATAGTGTCAGTCAGAATACCAAACTCAAGGGTGTCTCCACGCTCTCGCATAAGCCATAGCAGCGGAACACAAAACTAATTATTCTCTGCGTGACACGGAGAAGGGGTAAGTCTTTGGATTGGTTAGTAAAGTCAGATGTGTGTCCGGGATTGTTTTATGGTACGCCTGCCGCCGATGGTTTTTTGGTGCGGTTGCGGATACCGGGGGGCTTGCTAGATCAACAACAGGTTAGGACGATCGCCACCATCCTCAACCACTGGGATCAGCCAACTTTGCAAGTCACCAATCGGGGCAACCTCCAACTACGAGGCATTACCACTGCCCCCACTCCAGAAATGTTTCAGGCACTACAAGCCGTAGGTTTAGCTGCCCAAAATCCCCAGATCGATCGCCTCCGCAATTTCATGGTTAGCCCCACAGCCGGCATTGACCCCCAAGAATTGCTTGATCCCCGCCCTTACCTCTGGGCGATCGATAGTTATCTCCAAAATCATCCTGAACTAGCAGCCCTGCCCTCTAAATTTAGTATCGGCATTGATGGTGGCGGTGCAGTGGGTATTGGGATGCGATCGCCTGAGCGTTGGGTCGCAAAATCGCCTAAGGGTTGGGTCGCAAAATCACCCCTTGCTTGGGAACACCGCTACAACGAAATTCAACTATCGGCAGTGACAATTAAAGAGGAGATTTACTTTCACCTAGCTCTAGGCGGTGATAAACAACTTTTAGATGCCCAAGTGGTGCTTAAGCCAATAGATTGTGTTTCAGTAATAGCCGCTTTAGCCACTGTCTATTTAGAATATAGCCAGCAAGCTCCTCCCCGTCAGCAGCGCATGAAACACCTCTTGGAAGATTGGGGGCTAGAAGCATATCTTGAGCGGGTAAATCAATTATTACCTACTCCTCTAAGGCGAAGAGAGAAATTAGCCTTATCACCGACTATTCCTTACAGCTATTGGGGAGTTCATCCTCAACGACAAGAACAATTTTCTTATATAGGTATAAATCTGCCCCTAGGAAAGATAACAGCAACGCAATGGATTAGTTTAGGGCAATTCTCCACTACCTTAGGCAATGGAGAACTACGGCTTACCCCTTGGCAGTCGGTGATAGTTCCCTATGTTCCCTCTGATCAAGTACCTGAATTATTAAAGCATCTAGAAGAGTTGGGATTATCTGCCTCAGCTACCAGACCCGATGCGGCGATCGTAGCCTGTGCTGGCAAACCGGGTTGTACTGCTTCTGCTACCCACACCCAAAATCATGCTTGGGAATTATCTAAGGAGTTGACTAAGAAAATAAAGAGTTTAACCCCTGTGAATATTCATCTAACGGGCTGTGCCAAATCCTGCGCTCAAGCTAGTCCGGCAGAAATTACCCTGCTGGGCAGAGCGATCGAGCGAGATGGGGTGATAATTGAGGGCTATGATGTTTATGTGGGCGATGGTCAGCAATCCTGC
>JANMHD010000192.1:0-4306 GCA_031374985.1 Coleofasciculaceae cyanobacterium OTE_70_metabat_329
CGTGCTAGAAAAAGGCAAAGTCCTCCAAGTTGGCACACCGATGGAAATCTATGAAGAACCTAAAAATCGGTTTGTGGCTGATTTCATTGGGGAAACCAACTTTCTCACGGGCAGGGTCGTATCCCAACAACAGGGCAATACCGTAGTTTTGGTAGATGAAGAACTGCCCATCACCGTCTACAGCCGGGAGGAGTTACCCGTGGGGAAAATTGTCACCCTTGTAGTGCGTCCAGAAAAAGCAGAAATCCAGCCTAATAATTATCGTCACTCCTCCACCTTACCCGGAGTTATTGAGGAAGTGGTTTATATTGGCACCGATACCCGTTATGTAGTCCGCCTCACGCCCCAAAGTGCCTTAACAGTCCGCCGTCAGAATCTCCACCGCCGGGATTTGACCCTCCACCGTCTAGGGGAAAAAGTCCATATAGCTATTCCTAGTGATAGTATTTGCATTCTAGAGGACGATCGCCTTGCCCAAGATAGCTATACTCGCCGCCTAGCAGAAATGGCAACATCTTAAAGAAATTTCTGCTCCCCCCCTTTCAAGGGGGGCTAGGGGGGTCAAAGTTTAAGATATAAACACCACATTATTAGCCCCAAAATCTCTAAAACTATGCAACTAGAAGACATAATTAACCAGAGTTTAACCGTAGATATCAAAACTATCAAAGCCGATCAAAATCTAGTTAAACAAATTCAACAAAGGTTAAGTATCTTTCGACTCTATCCCACTGGTCGGTGGATTGATGGTTTGTATGGCGCCAGAACAGAAAGTGCTATTAGTAGTTTTGGTAAAACTCTAGGGTTAAATAGTTTTAGTTTGGGGAAGATCGATCGTACCTTTGCGAGTAGTTTATTAACTGCTAAACCTGTAGATTTTGCCCTGACCCTAGCCAAGAATCGGAGTCAAGTTCTTAAGGATTTTCAGCAATTAACTATCGGCTCTAACTCTGAAGTATTAACCCTATTAGATATGGGATATCTCAACTCTCCCTATGTGCTAGATATTAATAATTTTTCCCTCCGACTCAAGGAAAAACCCGATTATCAAGAAGTGATTTCTCTAGGGGCGATCGCTAACTTGACAAATCCTAATCGGACAGTGACATTTAATTCCTATCCTCCCCTAGGAAAATTACCCACCATTGATAATAATGGCTTAAACTTTCTGCATAGTGATATCACCGAGGCTTGTGTGGTAATCGGGAGTTTTGTAGAAGGAGAACTGCGGACTCGTTGGCTCGGAAAATCCGCCCTAAATTCTGTGGAGTGTTGGAGTAGTACTAAGTTTATTAATGTTTTATATGCTATTTCTCAGATCAATTCTCGGTTTGTTAATAGTGATGTAGATAATTGCGTTATTAGAAATCCTAGCGATGGCTCTACTTATCCATTTTTTGATGTAGTTAGTGATATTCATACCTATGAAGATAAAATTGGCACCTCTAATTCCCTTGCTGCTATGTTTAAGCGGTTTACTTCTTGGGTAGGCTTAGAAGTTTGGTTAAAACAAATCACCGGCAATGGTAATTTGCAGTTTTCTAGTGGCTACGGAGAAAGTCCTTTTATTTATTCTCCAGAAATATTCGATCGCAAACTCAATCAAATTGTCCTCAAAGCAGCACCAGAAGGCAATAAAGGTAATAATTCTGTGTCTGCCTATGACCTAACTCGAATGATTACCTCGATCGGTTGGCACTACCATATTCCCGGCATTTCTCGCCTCCCCGGAGCGCAATGGGATAGCCTAGAAAGTCTGGCACGGGCTATGGGCAAGGATACTGCTAGATATCTAGATATAGCGATCGATAAACTGGCTTTAGGTAGTGTAATTAGTTCACCAGTGGTGATTTCAAAAATGGGTTATGGACGTAGCACTATTAGAGACCGTAGTGAACTAGTTTATACAGCCTTAATTCGGTTTATTGATAAACGTACCAAACCAGCCAAACTCAGAACAATGGCGCTAAGTCTTAGGGCTGCGAAAGCTTTGGATGATGAAGATGAAGAAGCAAGGCAATTAGATGCCCGGATGGGTACAGAAATTACTGAGATATTACGGCGCTTAGTAGCGGAAGAACTAGGTTAGGGGAGTGAATCATTCCTAATTACTAAACCAGCACTCTAAATGCAAAGCTATATCAAATATCTCAAGAATTAAAATTGATCTTCTATATTTCTTGATTGGTGAAGAATACGCACAATTTCAATAGAGTCCTTCATCTGCTTATAAAAAATAATGTATGGCTTAACGGAAAAGCTCCTTAGTCCTTTTGAAAGGTCGTTTCTATTTTTCCCCATTTCTGGAAACTGAGCTAGCATAGGGAATTTATTAAGAACTTTTGTTAGTAATAAATCAGCCGCTAAAGAATCTTTGTCATTAAAATATACCCATAGGTCTTCAAGGTCAATATTAGCTTGTTGAGAAATCTTAAATCGATTCATTTTTATTTTGTAGCAACCTTTTCTGACCACGAATTTTGATATTTTCTAGGAGGTTTGGCAATGTATCTGCATCATATTCTGTGTATTCACCATTTTCAAGTTGAGAGATTCCTACATTGATGTCTTGCCGTAGAGTGGCAAGTTTTAGGCTGTAAAGTTCTGCTTCGGCTTGCTCAACCCGATCGCATATCGCTTGAAAAGCTTGAGCATCTTGGACAACGACTTCGGCTCGGCCATTGATAGTTAACACCAGTGGTGATTTTGTGGCTTTGATGCGTTCGATAAATTCTTTAGCATTGCGCTTGAAGTCACTCAAGGAATGAATATTTTTTAGCTCGATCATAGTTATTCAACCACTAAAACATTTAATTTAGACCTAATTTAATGATAAGCGATCTCGAACCTCGTTCAGGGTTTTGCTAGTAAGGAGGTTACAGGGTCTTAATCTTCATTAATCTAGATGACGAGCAAATTTTCTTGCCAACTAAGGTACTCAAGGCAGGTAAAATCTAGAGAAGAAATTAAGCTGTGAGTGGAATATATGAGTGCAGTGAGTTCTCAAGAAATTAAATTTGGTACTGACGGTTGGCGGGGTTTGATTGCCGATGATTTTACTTTTGCCAATGTGCGGAAGGTGACTAGGGCGATCGCCGCCTATCTGGCCACGGCCTATAGTAAAGATAGACCCGTATTGATTGGTTACGATACAAGATTTTTAGCCGATGAGTTTGCCAAAACTTCAGCTAATGTATTGGCAGAATTGGGCTGGACGGTGAAAATTGTCGATCGAGACTGTCCCACCCCAGTGATTGCCTACAGTGCCAAGCATCTCAACTCGGCTGGGGCTTTGATGTTTACTGCCAGCCATAACCCCGCTCCCTACTGTGGAATTAAATATATTCCCGACTATGCCGGGCCAGCGACCCCAGAAATTACGGATACGATCGTGGCAAATATCCCCAAGGCCAGTGATGCGATCGCTGCTGGAAAATATCCAGACCAGATTTCCTATTTTGACCCCAAGCCAGAATATATGAAATTTATTTATACTCTGCTAGATGTAGAACGAATTCGGAGTGCTGGCCTCCGGGTGAAGTACGATGCCCTCTACTCTACTTCTAGGGGATATTTGGATACAGTTTTAGAAAATTGTGGCTGTGAACTAGAAACCCTACACGCTTACCGGGATGTGTTATTTGGTGGGGGAATGCCCGAACCGAAGGGTGAGCAATTGGAAGAGTTAGTCGCAGCAGTAACTAGAGATCAAGCTGATCTAGGTTTAGCTACTGATGGGGATAGCGATCGCTTTGGTATTGTTGATGAACAGGGAACTGTCCTAACTCCCAATACTGTGTTGTTACTCCTAGCCCGTCACCTATTAAAAAATAAAGGTAAAACTGGGGCGATCGTCCGTACCGTAGCCACAACCCATCTCCTCGATAACCTTGCCCTGAAGTATGGTTTAACCATCTACGAAACCGCCGTAGGGTTTAAATACATCGGCGAAAAAATGCGGGAAACCACCGTCTTAATTGGGGGTGAAGAATCCGGCGGCTTAAGCATTGTGGGGCATATTCCAGAAAAAGATGGAGTACTAGCAGATATGTTAGTGGCAGAATTAATTGCCTACGAAGGAAAACCCCTCAGTCAGTTGGTGGCCGAAGTAATTGCTGAAGCTGGTGGCCCGGTATACAATCAGCGTCTAGATTTACATTTAGACGAATCCCACAAAGCAGCTATTCTCAAATATTTTGATACCAATCCTATTTCCGCCGTAGCTGAGATAAAAATCAAAGAAATTGGACGAAAAGATGGCATCAAGTTATATCTAGAAGATGGCAGTTGGGTTTTGCTCCGTCCT
>JANMHD010000223.1:0-6020 GCA_031374985.1 Coleofasciculaceae cyanobacterium OTE_70_metabat_329
TCTGAATCTTGAGGATATTGAGTTTTTAAGTAATCAGTTAAGGGATCAATTAAAGTGGAGTAAGTATCAAATAAACCATCTAGAGCAGCCTCATAGGAAGCTGAATGCTTAGATGTCATGATAGAAGGTTCTCGATAATAGAGATATTTTCCGTCTTTTTTCTGGTTAAATAGCACGTACCTCGTAGATTTTTCTAAGGGAGAAATACCAATGCGGCAATCTTCTAGGGCTTTTGCTGCAATATTACTAATCCCTTCACAGGCAATATGGGCGCCGCCTAATTCAGCGATCGAATCATCTCCATAGCCAAGGAGAACCCGATCGTAAAAAGCTTCTGCTTGCTTAATGGCAACTAGCTGATCAACAGTATTTGATAATTCTCCTACAATCCCTTGAAAACTTGCTTCTGGGGCTTTAATAAATTCATTTAAGAGGATTTGGCGCAAGTCCTTTTCACTCCGACTATAACGAGAAAATAATGCCCCTTTTACAACCTCTGGCAAATTCTTTAAGCAAAAAATAGGTTTATCTAAGTTGGTGACGAAGGGTAATAGTAATTCCTGCTCTTGGGGAGATAAATCATTAATTAAAAAATCGTGCATCTTCAATTATTCCTTTAGTTTCTTGAGTAACAAATTCTGGTGATTGACTCGCATCAATAGGGATAAAACTCTGGGGATTCTTATCGGACAAATCTTGATATCCTTGATGAACTCGTTGATGAAATTCTACGTTTTCTTTTTCAAGGCGATCGCTTTGACCCCGTAAGCTAATCCTTTGCAGGCCGATTTTTACATCTAGTTTGAGCCAAATTGTCAAATCAGGGGTTAACCCATTGGTAGCTAATTGGTTAAACTGCTCTACTAAGCTATAGTCTAAACCCCGCCCGTAACATTGATAGGCGATGGTAGAGGCTACAAATCGATCGCATAGGACAATCATTCCCTGATCTAATGCTGGTAGAATTACTTCTTCTAGATGCTGAATGCGATCGGCGGCAAAGAGGCAAAGCTCTGTTTTTTCATGAATAGCGTCCCCCTTTTCTTTGAGTAACAATTCCCTAATTTGCTTGCCTAGATTAGTTCCTCCCGGTTCTCTAGTTACTAGAATTTGTCGAGATGGGGTCAATTCTCGGAGCCATTGAGCGATCGCTGGTATCTGGGTAGTTTTGCCACTGCCCTCTATGCCTTCCCAGACAATTAATCTACCTTTTCTCATTTAAGATAATCCTGTAGAGCCAAAACCGCCAATACCTCGTACTGAATCAATTAAATCCATTACTTCTGCAAAGTCTACTTTCTCTATGGGCGTAACTACAATTTGAGCTATCTTTTGACCTTTTTTGATCACTACGGATTCAGAGCCTAAATTAATTAAAATCACCTTAATTTCTCCTCTATAACCAGCATCGATCGTACCGGGTGTATTCAACACAGTGATGCCATGATTAAGAGCTAGACCACTCTTGGGGCGGACTTGAATTTCAAAACCAGAGGGGATTTCTACCGATATTCCAGTTGCTATAGCAGCCCTTTGGAGGGGTTCTAAATTACATTCTTCTAAGGAATAGATATCAGCCCCCGAATCATCATGATGTTCATATTTTGGTAGCTTTGCTTCAGGAGATAATCGCTTAATTTTTACAATAACTTGAGTCATTTAATAGCTTATTTTATAGATAGCGTAAAGAAAAATTTTCCAGTAATATCATAGGACATTTCCGCAGGATTATAGCAACCCTTGTAGAGATCAAAACAGGCAAGGGGCTTAAGCTCCTTATTTCAAAGGTTTCGCTAGAGGTTGAGTTCTATTTTTAAATAGGATTGTTATATCACGTAGGATACTTTGTTGAACTGAGAATTGCTGAGAAGAGACTATAATCATTTTTATGGCGTGTGGATTCCTTTTTAATTAGGAGAGCCGATGAATGAAGTTTATACTACGAAGCAGTTGATTGAAATCCTTAAGCAGGAGAAATTGGCTTGCGTGAAGGGAGAGCGGTTAAATTTGGCAGTGGGTTATTCGGGGCATCAGGTGATCGATCGCTTTGTGAATCCCCAAGCTATCCAGAAATTTACTGCCTATCAAGATTTCAAGGCTACTATCCATCGCTACCAACAACAACACCAAATATCAGGAATTATCTGGCATGAGCTAACCATCAATCATCAGACTCTCCATTATCCCGCAGTTCATGAAAATTTGATTACTCTCCAGACGGATCTACAAATTCTTCGGCAGGCAAAAACTGCGGTGGTGGAGTTTTGGGAGAGGGCAACTCAGGGGATGGATTTTTATCTGAGTGTGTGCCACGGGAAGGATTATCAACAAATTAGTCCTTTTAGTATGGTGGAGATGATTAATCATAGTCAGTGGGCAACGATCTGGAAGTGGGAGAATGTGCATTTCAAGGAAATTATTTTGCAGTTGGGATTATCTGCGATCGAGCTAGTCGATCGTCCCCCCGAAAATCTCCACCTCGCCACCGAAGATATCCATGCAGTTAATCCCGGCAGCAAACCGATCGGTTAATGCTAGAGGCTCAAGATTTAGAACCATTACAAGGCCTTGCACCCCTAGTGAGGATTAACTTAACTTCTGCCCGATCTGGGGTTCAACTCCTGCTAATAGGCGCTGAATATTCGCTTGATGTCGCCAGAATACATAGCCCCCTGCGGCCACGGCAAAAACTTGGTAGGCCAGGGGCTGCTTGGTAGCAATCATCAGGAAACCTACAGCGATCGCCCCTGCCAAGGAACTCAAGGACACAATCCGGGTTAATCCTAACATCACTAAAAATACCCCCAAGGTTCCTAAACCTACTATCCAAGACATAGAGAGCAAGACTCCTAAGCTCGTAGCGACAGATTTTCCCCCATCGAAATTTAACCAAATAGATTTACTGTGGCCAATTATAGCCATCAAAGCAGCAGCAGCAACCAGCCAAGAATAGGCAGCCAGAGGTACGATCGGCACTGGGGGCAAATACAGAGTATAAACAAGAGCGATCGCTAAAGCCCCCTTTAGAGCATCAACTAATAACACCACTACTGCTGGAACTTTGCCCAAGGTACGTAACACATTAGTTGCCCCCGTAGAACCAGAACCCTGCTCTCGGATATCGATCCCTCGCAAAAGCTTTCCCGCTAGATAACCTGTAGGAAAGGAACCAAGTAAATAGGCAACAACAAGAACTAAGCTACACAAAATTAAATTAATCATGGATAATCGGGCTAGGAATGGCTGTGGGCTTGAACTTGCGGGAAATTTCTTCTACATCTACCCCAGCATCAGGCACAAACTGATCGATCGGATGTTGAGCAATGGTGTAATTATGGGCATCTAGCCTCCGATCGAGGGATTTAGTTTGTTGAAGATGGGCAGTAAGCTTAGAAAATCCTACTAGTTCTGATTCTGAAGATATAGTCTCCCGGAGGGGTAGTTGACCATGAATCAGACGTTCAAATTCATGGCTAAAATGGTAAGTAGGTTGGTTGCGACGTTGCCAGCCTTGGAGAATTTGCTCCACCGATAGGCTTTTATACCTGCCTTGATATAAGGCTTCTACCACTGCCATTTTTACCCAATTCAAGGGATAATCTATGCACCAATAGGTCACGAGGGTGTCAATGGTGGAGCGATCGCAATCAAACCGATAGTGATGTAACAAAGCAACCACTTCGGCAAACTCCTGCTCAGATCTCTGCTGTGTCATGGTTAATACACGTTGCTCCAGATAGCTCTAGACAGAACCCAGCAAAAAAGATTGCTAGCAATTAATTTTACTGCTAACAATCTAATCTGAAACAAATTTCTTTAGAGATCGCCGCCTCGAAATGCGAGAACAAAAATAACTGCTGGCCCAGCAAGCATAATCAGCACAACAAAAGTTAGTTGGGCAATAACTTCCCAGTTTATACTGCCTAGAGGGCTTAAAAAAGAGCTTAAAAAATCCATTGCTTCTCCTAAAATCAGTCTTAATTAAGTTTAATAGCTAAAGTGTAAGCAAAAATCCCTTAATTATTTTAGAGGGGAGTCTTGGAAGATTCTAATTAAGTTAACAAAACTATAAATACAGCAGTTTGTGTGTGAGCGGCGATCGCCACTCACACACAAACCCAAACCTAGTAAAAACTTATGACAACTTGGTTATGTATACAAAATTGTGGGGCGTGTTGTCATTTACAGCCGGACGATCGCCCAGACCTCGATCGCTACCTCACCCCAGAAGAATTAAGCCTTTACCATAGTTTAGTTGGGGTAGATGGCTGGTGTATCAACTACGACCAACAAACCAGACAGTGCGGTATTTATGAAGATCGGCCTAGTTTCTGCCGGGTGGGTGTGGATACCTTCGGAAAAATGTTTGGTATTGCTCCAGAGGAGTTGAATGATTTTGCGATCGATTGCTGTGAGCAATGTATTGGGGATATTTATGGGGAGCCTAGTGTAGAGATGGCAAGGTATCAGCAAGCGATTAAAGATTGATCCCCCTCAATCCCCCTTCAAAAGGGGGAGGTTAATAAAGCTTTTCAAAAGGGAAAGTTAGATTAAAGATTCAGAAAGTCTATTTTGGGTTCTAAGGTATCTTGCACCATGCCAATACCCGTAAAGCCCCAGCGTTGTAATAGTGATTTTACTTGCCCTTGGGGAACTGATTCTACTGTGAAGCGATCGGCCAATTCCCCGCCATGATGATTTAGGTAGGTCATGGCCTCAAAATTTTCTCGAAACATCAATAGATACCGGGGAGCGGCAGGATTATCTTGCCCGTGGGGTTGAACGGCAAGGTAGCGCCCACTTTCTCTAGCCAAGATTACATAATAGGTCTGGGATAGCATAATAATCTTAAATCTCCCTCTTGAAGAGCTACCCCCCTAGCCCCCCTTTTAAGGGGGGGAATCGGAAAGTTTCAAAGTTTGCTTAAAATATCAAAATATTCAAAGTTCCCTTCTAAGAAATATTTAAAGCCCCCTTTCCAAGGAGGTTGGGGGTTTCTTTCCCAAGGGGGGTTAGTTTTTTCCAAGGAATTACGGGTTTCTTCTACAATTTAACTTCGATATCTACCCCAGCTGGCAAATCTAACTTCATCAGGGCATCGATCGTTTTAGCAGAAGGCTGATAAATATCAATAATGCGGCGGTGGGTGCGGGTTTCAAAATGCTCACGAGAATCTTTATCTACATGGGGCGATCGGAGCAAACAATAGATCCGCCGTCTGGTGGGCATAGGAATTGGTCCTACAGCAGTAGCATTAGTCCGATTAGCAGTATCCACAATCTTTTCGCAGGAAGTATCCAGAAGACGACGATCGAAAGCTTTGAGGCGAATCCGAATTTTTTGTTGGGTCAAGGTAGCCATAGTTTTTCTGCTGTTTCTTTAATTTTCTAGGTTCAGAAGTTAAGGGGCAAATAAATCTAATATTATGAATCTAACGTGAATCTCATATCAAATGCGCCTTATCTATGATAATCCCCTTTGGCACTTTAGAATAAGTTTTAGAATAGAATTTGGGTGAAGTAATCCTGAAAACATTTTCCCCAATAAAAAAATCCATAAAGGTATCAGTGAAAGTGACTAATTCTAGCAACTGGCAGCAACGGGTCGGTAATCAACGGGATTGGGTCTGGCGGGGGTGGCGCATTCGGTATACCTATCAGCGATCGCTCTCTCCCAATGCCA
This sequence comes from Coleofasciculaceae cyanobacterium OTE_70_metabat_329, assembly GCA_031374985.1. GTDB lineage: Bacteria > Cyanobacteriota > Cyanobacteriia > Cyanobacteriales > JAAUUE01 > JAAUUE01. Next base: position 5,683 of record JANMHD010000223.1, read on the forward strand.
CGCCAGTGCTATTAATCCACGGTTTTGGAGCCTCGATCGGTCATTGGCGCCACAACCTGCCAGCTTTGACTGAAAATCATACAATTTATGCCCTAGATTTATTGGGTTTTGGTGGCTCTACTAAAGCCGCTACCACCTATAAAATTGATCTATGGGTAGATTTGGTTTACGAATTTTGGCTGCCCGATGAAAGTCTGCCAAAATTCGTAAACCAAATCTATCCACAGATCAATTTTATAGGTGGTAGCTGCCTTGGTAGAGCCACCAAAACCCAGTAAATCTAAGGCATAAATTGTATGATTTTCAGTCAAAGCTGGCAGGTTGTGGCGCCAATGACC
>JANMHD010000237.1:0-3816 GCA_031374985.1 Coleofasciculaceae cyanobacterium OTE_70_metabat_329
CAGAGTTTAGTCCCCTATTATTATGGTTAAGATTGCCACTCCAATTTGGGTTAATTGCTTGGGCTTATTGGTATACAAAGCCAACTATTGAGCCAACTAATTTAAATTAAAAATAAGATTGTAAATTGCCTTTTCTCCTAACATCAAGAGTAGCACAATGGAAAGAACCACCAAAAGTATTGAAGTTTTGGAAGGAGCAAGGAATAGGCTTGAATCCCCAATCTTTGAAGGCTTGAATAATTGATTCCTCCTGTTTTTCTACCATGACTCTCTCTTCATCTAGCATGAGAATATTCATATTAATCCAACGACTAGTCATGTACAAAGGATGATCGATCGACATACAGGGTTCTGGGGCAGTAAAAATATCCCAATCCTTAAACATGGGGGGAATCTTCTTTAATCTTTCTCCATTAATTAATAATTTCCCCGGAGCTAGGGGCATAAAAGTAGCATCAATGTGCATAGGATGAGTATCATTTACTTCCAAAGTATGCACTGTATAGGTATCTCCTAAAAGACGGCTTAACCACTCAATCCCGATCGCATTCGTCACATGACTTTGTTGACAGAAAATATCCTTACCACAGCGAATAAAATCGGCAGCATCAAAGGTCGGTTCTAGCTCTGTAATTGTATATTCTAATTCTTCAACACTAGCTGGTTCCTGATAATTATAATTATAAAATTCATCTTTCAATTCAGGACGGGGAGCCGCTACCCATCTTGCCCCCTTACGGAAATAATCCTTCAATAGAGGACGATAAGCATTAATTTCATAGTATCTCGATCGCCATGCTAAAGGACATTCAATTAAGAGGTCTCCAAATACTAACAAAATATCCCTAGGCATTGCCCCATACAACCCCCCAAGAACTTGCCAATCCATAGTACCGTAGGGGCGAGTAAAGCTAATTTCTTCTGGCCGTTTTACTGTCACGCCTTCTGCTTCTAGAATATGCACAAATTCTGCTAAATCTTGATTTGCTAAATTGATTTGTTCTTCTGGAAAAGGCTTACCTCCATACTGTTTATAAAAATCCCATTGATTATCTGGCATAGTTGCTTCTAGGGTGACATGCCACTCTGGAATTGCTGCTCCTGTAACTACACCAACAATTACTTCTTCTAGGGGATCCCATTCCGTATGAACATTAACGATAGGACTATTTACAGGATTATTTACTAGTTCTTGAGTCATGATTTTACAGAATTTGCAGTGATTTAAAAGACTATAAGTTATTTTTTGCCCAGAGTAAGAAAGTTGCTAACAGTTTTACCTTGGAAGACTCAATAATTGAGTCCTGATGAGATTTTAATTGATGATTTGCCGGGGGAAGAATCTTTTTCAAAACTTCAAGATCAAATATTTCTCCAGTAATTGCCCTCCCTGATTCTGCTTCCTGACGAATCGATCGCCAGCCCGCATTATTAGTATCTAAAATTTTGTAATAGTAACGTCTATCATGCCCTAGTTTTTCCTGAAACTTGTACCAGTAACGTTGCCATTGATACATTTTTTTCTTTAAACGAGAAATTTTATCGGCTGTTTGGTTAGTAAGGAGAGGAGTTGTATCATAGCTATTGCGATCGATCGGTAATCTAGCTAGGGCAGGAAAACGAGTCATTACTAATTGTTGTTGGGCTAAACGGTCTATTTCTCGGATGGGTAGTAGGGCAGTAATTGATAATAGTTCTTGGTCTAGGACTGGTAAAACCGGAGTCGCTCCAAAGCTAAAAATCCAAGCTCTACTACCTGTATGAAATCTCTCTCGATGATAGTATTCAAAACATATATTTCTAGTGTATTCATCCGTTGAATAATTCTCATAAACCTGTTGAATTTCGGCAATAGTTTCCTGAACTAAATCGCCGAATATCTCTTTTCTCAATAGTTGATGAAGTATTTCCGGAGAAATTCCCCAAGGATTAACCCTGCGTTTCAGAAATAAATCAAAACTAAATACTTCCCCCGGATTCGCTACTGGCAGCGGTCCAGAAAAAGCCACATCTAGACACAAACCCGTTACTACTTTAGATGGTAGTTTTTGTAAATAGGGGACAATGCCCCAGCCGATCGCAATCCCATTTGCTCCATTAGCTAGGTGTTCCCACTTATTAGCCAGGTGGGCATACTCTAGATATTTATTAACTTCTGTGGGGGCTGTAGTGTGGTCAAGATTTAGATATTTAGCTACCCCTTGAGCGCAATTCATTTCTACATCTTCATAGTTACCAAGGGTTAGGGCTGTAGGATTAATTCCCTGCTGATTCATGAAACCTGCCAACATTCTGGAATCTAATCCACCGGATAGCATTAAGTTATAATCTTCACTTCGACTACGCTCAGTGACCGTTTGACTACTACGCTCAGTGACCCCTAGTAAGGAGAGATGATGAGTAAGGGTTTGGCTAATTAAGCGATCGAGAACATCAATATGCTCTTCCAAGGAAATATTATCATAGGGGTTATGGTCATCATAGCTAGGTAATTGATATTGTTGAATTTCCTTGGGTTGATGATTAACTATTTCTAAGCAATACCCAGCTTTGAGGCGCTGAATTCCCTGCCAAAGAGTCTGACCATTAAATAATCCATTAGTTAATAAAATTCCCACTAAACCTTTAGGATTAAACTTGGCTTGATAACGGGAATGATATTTAAATAACTCTGGGCTACTGGCAACTAAAACAATTTCTTGATCTACATAATAATAAATTGGAAATATACCTAATAAATCACCACTTACAGTGATCCCTAAAGCTGGATCGTAGGTTAAACAAGCATGAAAGCCATCAAATATTTGGGGGGAATTCTGCCAATAACTCTGGAGATTTTGGGCAGTAACTCTAGTGGCTGTTCCAGAAACAATTGCTTCACCCCAGACGATCGCTAATCCCTCAGAATCAATTTCATAACTAACCGATGTTTGGGGATGGGCTGCCCAGATTGTTTGAAAATCCCCGGCTCCACAGGAATCAATTACTAATCCCGGCACGGGGGCAATTAGAGGAGAGATAGTTTTAATAAAGGTTTCTCTTCGTTCAGAAATTGGGTCTGCGATCGCAAAAAAGTTAGCCATGTAACTCTGCCTATGGATATTTTTGTAGGTATTTCCGTGCAACAACCCCTAATTCTGAACCAATGCTAACATTAGGAAGAGAAAAATTCCCATTTAGGCAAAGATCAGAGAAAATATAGTCTATAACCAGTTGGTATCTCCAGAATATCCATAAAAGATTTATGACTAATCCCCAACGTCCTCCCGGTTCTCCTCCCCCGCCCCCCGGCGCTCGCCCCGCCCCGCCTCCCCCTCCCGGTGCTAGACCTGCGGCTCCGCCTCCCCCCCCTGTAGCAGGTGCAGCAACCACAGTAACTCGGCAACAACCCAGCCAGACCGTAGATATGGCTGCCGCGGCCACCCGCTTAAGTACCGGTTCCCCTCCTAGTGGGGCTAAATCTCCTAGTCCGACTCCAGCCCCACCACCTAGTGAAGTAAAAGCTCCACCCCAGCACCAAAGGAGTTCAGGACAGCCAACTCTCCATGAAATTGTCAGAAAAGCCTTTGATGAAGGTTGCTCTGATGTTCATGCTGGGGTGGGAGAAGTACCTCGTTTGCGACTGCGGGGTGACATGATAATGACGGAGTATCCGACTACAGACCAGCCGACTTTCATGAGTTGGTTACACGAAATCATGTCTGATAAGGAGATTGATCAATTTATTGATCATCTAGATTTTGATGGGGCAAACCAGTACGATTTTTCCAGAGTCCGGATTAATTGCTTTTTTTCTCTCCATGGCCCCGCCTTAGT
>JANMHD010000245.1:0-9060 GCA_031374985.1 Coleofasciculaceae cyanobacterium OTE_70_metabat_329
TAGACAGAGATCGCTTGCTTGAGTTCTGCATGACCACCATCGGGGTAGCGATTAGCCGAAATTATTTCTTGATAAGTCCAACCTAGTTTTTGCTTCAGCTCTAGGGGCAAATCCACCGGGCTTTCATTCCCATCTAAGCGATCGAGAGTATCTGAAGTAACATGAGCTGGAGTATAAGCTCGGAGATGGGTGAGGTCGGAGCGCAAAAAGGCAAACATAGGTTGCATAGGGGATATATAAGGAACTAGAAATGAAAAGCCACCGAAACTAATTTCAGCGGCATGTTGCATGAGGAGTCTTGACTATCTATATGGTAGAAGTTATCCAAAACTTCTACAACTGAACCACCATAAATGTACCACTTTTCTCAAGGGCAAAATATATTTCTACCCCAAGTTAATCTTGAGAGATTATAAAACTTAACTAAAACTCACTACAGCAATCTTGAAGGATTTAAGATTGGTATTCGGTATTCGGTATTCGGTATATAGAGAGACCTTAAACTTAATTAATCGGTTCAATTAATCTTTGTAGGTACGGGTAGGGGCAGGAAATCCGCAGCTAGTCCCGTCTTGGTGTACTACTTCCTCTTCCCAAGGCAAATGATATTTCCCTTCTACCAAGTCCTGCATATAAGTATAGGGACAGTCCTGCGCTCCCCCCTTGACTGCCACATAACCCCGGTGGCCAAATTGATAAATATTATTTTCTACTCCCCAATATTTACGAGCCTCCCGGACTAGATCCGGGCGGACTTCTGCTGTAATAATTTCATCAGGGCGATGGCTGCCCATAACTAAGGGTTGTCCATCAAAGTTAACAATCATTCCTTCTCCCATCGAATCAAAGCTACCATCGGTACCGCACATACATACGGAGGCTGTCACCATGAGATTGCAAAAAGCATTTGCCTGATTAGTAATTTGCCAAGAGTGACGAATAGGAGCAGTATAACCAGCAGTCCGAATCATAATTTCGGCTCCTTTGTAGGCACACTCCCGGGCCATCTCTGGAAACATGCCATCATGGCAGATAATCAAGGCGATCGTGCTACCCTTTGGCCCCCGACAGACCGGAATTCCTACATCTCCCGGCTCCCAAGGCTCCACTGGAACCCAAGGATGGAGCTTACGATAATACAGTTGGATTTCCCCTTGGTCATCAATAATTAGCCCACTGTTGTAGGGATTACCCTGGGGATTGTATTCCATGATGGAGAAACAGCCCCAAATTTGGTTATCAATGCAGGCTTGCTGAAAAGCCCTAACTTCTGACCCATCTAGCCGACACATAATCTCTGGATTAGTATCCATCGATAAACCGTGGAGAGAATATTCAGGAAATACGACTAAATCCATTGTGGGTAGATTACGCCGTGCTTTTGCTACCATGTCACAGATACGTTGAGTTTGGGCTGCCAAGTGTTCTGGGGTGCTCACCGTGGGCAGTTGCAGTTGTACCATACCTAAAACTACACCGTTAGGGGTTTTATTTAAGCCACCAAGTCCACTCATGGGTTATGCCTCTGATATTTTTCTTAATTGATACCCCTACATATAGAAAGTCTAGGTTTTAGGGCTATTTCTATAAATAATTGATCGCCCGGATCTTAGAAGGTTTATATCAGGAATAAAGTTATCAAATATACTGAACTACGCTGATAGAAATTACTGATTTTCTCTGCAATTATTAAAATTAATTTAATTAATTTGATTTTTACCACAATAATTACTGATAATAATTCTCTTTAGCTAACCAATTTATGTAAATCAGCTACATCCGTCAAGCTTGACTACCCAGCATGAGATGTAGTTATTCCTACTTAATAATGGAGTTTTTTTAGAAAATTTCCTAGCTGTTGTTTTTTGTTATATCTTTGGAAATAATCTTTCTACCTTTAAGTTACTTTTCTGAAAATTTGTTCAACCTTAATAACTATTAAATAGCGACTAGATTGCCCCTCCCTATGTCTAAGCATCCCCGGTTTTATCAATCTTTAAAGACTGCCCTCAGCAGGATCAATTCCCAATCTTCTGAACCCTCAGACTTTCTCTCTCTTTCCTTAGCAGCCCAGAAAATCCTCCTGGGAGTTGTAGAGGTGGAGGAATCGGCTAAAGAAGACTTTGAGGAGGACCCCCAGTGGGAAGTTGATAAGTTGTTTCAAGCCATGCGGGATGCGATCGTCATCACTGACTCCCAAGGGCGATACCTTCGAGCTAATGCTGCTGCCATAATCTTATTTGGAGCTACGCCTGAAGAATTAATGGGTAAGGGTTTAACAGATTTTTTGGCTCCCGAAGTAGATTTTTCTCTGGAGTGGCAAACTTGGCAAGACCAAGGCTGGATTTCTGGAGAAACAAAATTGCGTCGTTTAGACGGGACAGAATTATTTGTAGATTATTCTGCTACTAAAAATTTTCTGCCGGGCTTTGACCTATTTATGTTCCAAGATATTACAGAACGCAAGCGATCGGCGGCGGCTTTATTGGCCAGTGAACGGAAATACCGGGCAATTTCTGAGCAAGCCACGGAAGGTATTTATTGGTATGACGCAGATACTAGCTTAGTAGTGGAGGCAAATTCTACCTTTTGTACCATGATTGGTTACACCCCAGCGGAGATACCCCAGCTCCGCATTTCGCAGTTTGTGGTTGATCAACGGGAAAAAATACGTCAGAATTTGCAAAATATTTTGACGACAAAATCTTATTTTTTAAGTAATTGTAACTATCGGCGGCGGGATGGTTCTTTGTTTATCGTGGAAGTAAATGCCACATTGGTTTTGGAAGAGAATCGCCGCTTAATTTGTTGTGTGGTGAGGGATCCTCAAAATTTAGGCCAGCAGAACCCTTGGTATGCTGTCCTCGAAAATATGCCGATGATGATGAATGCCCTAGATGACAATTATAATTTCATTGCCTGGAATAAAGAATGTGAAAGAGTTATAGGCTATAGCGCAGCGGAAATAATTAACAATCCGGGAGCGATCGAACTTCTCTATCCTGACCCCAAATATCGGCAAAATATGTTTGATGAGTGGCAGGAGATGGGGAATAATTTCCGGGACTGGCGATTGGATATTACTTGCAAAAATGGGACAGTTAAAACCCTTGCCTGGTCTAACCTCTCAGCCCAATTTCCCGTAGAAGGCTGGTCTACTTGGTCTGTTGGTTTGGATGTAACCACCTATAAGCACTCAGCAAAAATGCTTTCGGAAAGCCAACGCAGATTTCATTCTTTAATGGAGAATTTGCCCTGTGCTGTTTACCGTTGCGACCACCGTCCGCCGGAGACTATGTGGTTTATGAGTAACTATATTGAAGAAATTTCTGGCTACCCAGCTTCGGATTTTTTGCAAGACCGGGAGCGGACTTTTAGGAGTATTATTCATCCTGAAGACCAGCCCGGGGCAGCTGTGAGATTAATTGGCAAAACTGTCACCAGTTATAATAATGAGTACCGAATTATCACTGCGGATGCCCAAATAAAATGGGTACAGGAACAAGGAAATGGGGTATTTGATGAGCGGGGTAATTTGTTTGCCCTAGAGGGAGTAATTTATGATATTACCGATCGCCGAGAAATGGAACTTGCTCTAGGCAGCAGTCTCGATCGCTTCAGTCTAATTGCTCAATCAGCCTTTGATGGTATCTGGGATATGGCACTTCCCCCTCAAGCATTTCAAGATTTGGCAGATTCTAGCTATCGCCAACTGATGGTCTACTACTCACCCCGGTTTCGCCAATCTCTTGGCTACTCTGACCAAGAATTCCCTAACATTCTCAATAGTTGGTTCTCCCGTGTCCATCCTGAAGATCTAGAGCATTTATTGCAAGGGATTCAAGACCATCTTTACTCTAAAAAGTCTTTCCAGAATATCGAGTATCGGTTACTGACTCAGCCAGGGGAATATCGCTGGTACAGCGCCGCAGGCCAGGCAATCTGGAATGAGCAGGAACAACCAATTCGGATGGCAGGTTCTATGCGAGATATTACAGAACGCAAGCAGATTGAGCGGGAAGTCCAACTCCAGCATCAGCGGGATCAGCTAATGGCAGCCATCGCTCAGAGGATCCGCCAATCCTTGGAATTAGAGGAGATTTTAGAAACCACAGCCACAGAAATCAAGCAATTTTTAGAGGTGGAATGGGTGGCAATCTATCAATTAAGTACTGCTTGTCAAGGGAAATGCGGTGCAGCTATTACAGCTAATCCAGCCTATTTTCCCTGTCATGAATGCATGGCAGTTTGTCTAGCTCCCCAACTTCCTGTAGGCGCCTCTCCTTTGGAGAATCATAGCTCAGAAATTCCTTCTCTAGCTACCGTGCAGTCTCTTTTAGCCGGAAGTAATTTGGATTTAGTAATTCCTATTTCTATCCTCGACCCCCACCATCCTCTCCAAAGCCAACCAGCTTTAGGTTTAGAGCAGACAAATCTGCCCCAAGAAGGGTACACGCAGTTTTGGGGTTTAATCTGCTGTCACTATAGTCAAAAGTTAGATCTAGTCGAACCGTGGCGAGTAGAATTTTTACAACGTCTAGCTTTACAATTAGCGATCGCCATTCAACAATCTCAACTCTATGCCCGCATCAAACAAGCGAACCATGAATTAGCCCGTTTAGCAGCGATCGATGGCTTAACCCAAATATGGAACCGGCGTTACTTTGATGAATGTCTAGACCGAGAATGGTGGCGCTGTCGCCGAGAACAACAGTACCTATCTTTGATTCTTTGTGATGTTGATTATTTCAAATCCTACAATGATACCTATGGTCATCCGGCGGGTGATCAGGTCTTGCTGCAAATTTCCCAAGCTATGAGTCAGACCCTGAGACGATCGACAGATTTAGTTGCCCGTTATGGGGGAGAAGAGTTTGCCCTGATCCTGCCAGATACAGATCCCCAAGGGGCTGAAATAGTGGCCCACCAGATTCGGACTGCTATCTATAATCTCCAGATTCCCCACAGTTCTAGTCCCCTAGGTTTTGTCACTATTAGTTTAGGAGTTGCTACAGTGATGCCCCGGGTCGATCGCTATGTCCTTGACCTGATGAAAACTACCGACCAAGCTCTCTACGCCGCCAAAGCCCAAGGGCGAAACCGGGTATTCGTCACTAACTCTAAGTAATGTAGCAGATTGCCCGGCTTACCAAAAATTCGGTAGAATCTTAACTGGGAGAAAATACCCGTAAGTATTGAAAATAGAGAGAAACTACCGTGGTTGTACCAGTGTCCATCAGTCCCTACGAAGCCAAGACTCAAGAAATTGCCAAGGAACTATTACAAGCAACTAGAGAGAAACGTAACTTTTTTGCTCAAATGCAAGACCAGATGCGTCTGGATGATAAATTGCTGGGCTGGACTATGAGTAACCCCGGCTTGCGAGTACAGCTATTCCGGTTTATTGATTCCTTGCCTGCCTTGGGTTCTAAAATAGAAATTGCTCGCCATTTGCAAGAATACTTAGGAGTCGCTCAGGTGGAATTACCCTCAGCACTAAAGGGAATTCTTAACTATACCCAAGCTGATTCTTTACCAGCGCAAGTCGCAGCAACTACCGTATCTACAGCGGTGGAAACCTTAGCCAAAAAATACATAGCTGGGGAAAATATTCAGCAAGCGGTGCGGAATATCGAAAAACTCCGCAAAGATAAAATGGGGTTTACCTTGGATCTGCTAGGGGAAGCGGTGATCACGGAAACCGAGGCACAATCCTACCTCGATCGCTACCTAGACATGATCATCCAACTTACCCAAGCCGCCCGAAATTGGGGTTTAGTACCCGCCGTCGATCAAGCGGGGAATGAAGAGTTGGCCAAAGTACAGGTATCAGTAAAGCTAACGGCTTTCTACTCTCAGTTTGATCCCTTAAATGAACAGGGAAGTCAAGAAAAAGTGAGCGATCGCCTGAGGATACTCTTGAGAAAAGCAGGCGAACTGGGGGCAGCGGTGCATTTTGATATGGAACAGTATGCCTTTAAGGATACTACCCTGAAGATTCTTAAGGAATTACTCCTAGAGCCAGAGTTTCGGCAGCGCTCCGATATTGGCATGACTGTGCAGGCTTATTTGCGGGATTCCTATCAAGATGCTACAGATTTAATTGCTTGGGCAAAGCATCGAGGGGCACCGATTACAATTCGCTTGGTCAAAGGTGCTTACTGGGATCAGGAAACCATTAAGGTACTGCAAAAAGATTGGACTCAGCCTGTATATAACGACAAGGCAGAGACGGATCTAAACTTTGAAAGGATTACCCAACTATTACTGGAAAATCACCAGTATGTTTATGTAGCCATCGGTAGTCATAATGTCCGATCGCAAGGGGCGGCTATGGCGATCGCTGATTCTCTACAAGTACCCCGGCGGAGTTTTGAAATGCAAGTCCTCTACGGCATGGGGGATCAACTGGCCAAGGCCATCGTCAACAAGGGCTATCGAGTCCGGGTTTATTGTCCCTACGGTGATTTGATCCCTGGTATGGCCTACCTAATTCGACGCTTATTAGAAAATACTGCTAATAGTTCTTTCCTACGCCAAAACCTTGAAGAACGGCCGATCGCCGAATTACTTGCTCCCCCGGTGGTGACTGGGGCAACTACTTTAGCTAGAAATTCCCACCAATTTGCCAATGCAGAGGATACGGATTATTCTGTGTTGACGGAACGCAATCGATCGCAGCAAGCTTTCCAGTACGTACGGGAACAGTTAGGCAAAACCTATTTACCCCTAATTAATGGAGAATATCGCAATACCCTGAATACGATCGAATCGGTAAATCCCTCAGATCCCAAAGAAATAATTGGCAAAGTAGGTTTATTGAGTATCGATCAGGCAGGGCAAGCGATGGAGGCTGCTAAGGCTGCGTTTCCAGCTTGGAAAAATACACCAGCTACGGAACGAGCGACGATTCTGCGCCGGGTGGCTCAATTGATCAGCGATCGCCGGGCAGAACTATCGGCATGGATTGTTTTGGAAGTAGGGAAACCAGTCCGGGAAGCGGATGGGGAAGTATCGGAAGCGATCGATTTTTGCAATTACTATGCTGCTGAAATGGAACGCTTAGATCAAGGTGTTGCCTACGATATTGCTGGAGAAACTAACCGTTATATCTACCAACCGAGGGGGATTGCCGTAGTGATTGCCCCGTGGAATTTTCCTCTAGCGATCGCCACAGGCATGACCGTTGCTGCCCTTGTCACCGGAAATTGTACCCTCCTCAAACCAGCGGAAACTTCTTCGGTAATTACTGCCAAACTCACAGAAATTCTGGTGGAAGCGGGGATTCCTAAGGGAGTATTCCAGTACGTTCCCGGTATTGGAGCCGATGTGGGGGCATACTTGGTGAAACATAAAGACACTCACCTCATCGCCTTTACAGGTTCCCAAGCGGTAGGCTGTCGTATCTATGCTGAAGCTGCTATCCTGCAACCGGGACAAAAACACCTGAAACGGGTAATTGCCGAGATGGGGGGTAAAAATGCCATTATCGTCGATGATAGTGCTGATCTGGATCAAGCCGTGCAGGGAGTGGTCATGTCGGCCTTTGGCTATAGTGGACAAAAATGTTCTGCCTGTTCTCGGGTGATTGTTTTAGATAGCATTTATGATACTTTTCTTGAAAGATTAGTAGATGCTACCCGGAGCTTGAATGTAGGTGTAGCAGAGCATCCTAGTACTAAGGTAGGCCCAGTGATCGATGCCACGGCTCAGGAGAAAATGCAGGAATATATTGCGATCGGCAAAACGGAAGCAGAGGTGGCTCTAGAAATGCCTAATCCCACCCCCGGTTATTTCGTGGCTCCCGTAATTTTTAGTGGAGTCTCCCCCACGGCCCGGATTGCCCAAGAAGAAATTTTTGGACCCGTGTTGGCAGTGATCCGGGTGAGTAGTTTTGCCGAGGCTCTAGAAGCAGCAAATAGTACTAACTTTGCCCTGACCGGAGGACTTTATTCCCGGACTCCTTCCCATATCGACCAAGCCACTGCCCAGTTTGAAGTAGGGAATCTTTATATCAACCGGAATATCACGGGAGCGATCGTCTCTCGGCAGCCCTTTGGTGGTTTCAAACTCTCTGGGGTAGGTTCCAAGGCTGGAGGCCCAGATTATCTCTTGCAATTTCTCGAACCAAGGGTAATCACAGAGAATATCCAGCGTCAAGGCTTTGCCCCGATCGAAGGTGCAGATTAATCCCAAATAGGGGCGTAAGGCTTTGCGCTCTCTTAAGTCTGTTGGAAAATTTGGGCAACAGTTAGCTGCCAACTGGGGATTACGGCTGAAGTGATAGGCTGATCCCCAGTCAAAATAGTATCTTCATACTTGCCATCTACCCATTGACAGACCGTAACTTGTTGCATTTCTGGGTCTACAATCCAATATTCAGCGATCGCTCTAGCAGCATATTCTGTATGTTTATAACGATAATCACGATTGCGATTTTGGGAACCGGGAGAAACTACTTCGATCGCTAGGGCTGGGGGGGGCATCGATCGAGTAATCACCGATAGGTTGCTGCTAATCACGGCAGCACTAGATTCTTCTGAATGAATTAATAAATCTGGCAAACGACACTTAGCCTGCCGTCCAATAACTTCTATTTCTATGTTGTAGGCAATGAGGGGCAGGGGAACTAATTTCATTAGTTCATACATTAATCTTTTAGTAATTTCATTGTTGTAGGGTGACTCTTTGGGCATTTCTAGTAATACTCCATCTTCTAGCTCGTAGCGAGTCTCCGTCTCATTGTCGTAGGCTAGGTACTCCTCAAGACTAAAAAGTTTGGGCATAATAGGTGTATTGATCATGACTCTTCCTAGATTGCTGATTTTATTTTATTAATCGGGATACCAAAACATTCCTTTAATCCCTTCAGGATCCGAGAGGAAGCCCATTCTTTGATAGAAATCTACTACATGGGGGTCAGCAAATAGGGTGATATTACTAATATCTTCACTACGGAGTTTCTTGAGCATATATTTCATCAGGGCTTTACCTAGGCCTTGGCTTTGGAAGTCTGGATGAACTACTACATCCCAGATAGTTGCGTTGAAGGCATGGTCA
>JANMHD010000273.1:0-7231 GCA_031374985.1 Coleofasciculaceae cyanobacterium OTE_70_metabat_329
GGCGGCATTTTCAGAAACCTATGAATACTTAGCCGATTTGCAAATTCCCCAAGCTGAAAAGATTCAATGCCGTGTAGGTAATTGGTTTATGGGGGGCGGGGTCTATAAATTAGCCAAGGAACTCTACGGCGACCAAGAAGGCTCCCATGCAACCCCTAGCGAAGTTGCCCTAACTCAGTATCTCTACCCTGAATCGATTAAACAGGGGGAATTAGGGATACCGGGAAATGGCTATAGTATATATGGAGCTGCGGATTTTCGTCGCCGCTTTCCTGATGGGCGTATGGGATCAAACCCTAATTTAGCTACCCCAGAACATGGTGAGCAATTTTATAATCTTGCAGTGAAAGAATTAGCCCAGAGCTATCTAGAATTTCTCGCAGCCGAGTAAGCCTATATCGTAGGGGCGTAAGGCCTTGCGCCCTTACCTACACTAACTAAAAGCAAGGTTTGCATAAGTCCTATAGGTTAGTTTTAATTATTAATTTTACGTAGCTATTTTCATGCCAGACCAACTTAATTTATTTGACCTACCTAGTGACTCAACCTTAGCATCTCCAGAAGAAGCGATCGCTCCAGCATTGGGTCGCAATATCGCTTCTCTGCCTATTTCTGCCTTTGACCTAGATTTGATCCCCACCTCTAGCAAAATCCCCATTCCCCCCGGAACCTACGAAAATTTGGCAGAACTAACAGCCCATTGCAACCTTTGTCAGCGTTGTGAATTAAGCCAGAGTCGCCACAATGTGGTAGTTAGCCGGGGTAATCCTCAAGCTAAAATTATGATTATTGGGGAAGCTCCGGGACAAAATGAAGACGAGCAGGGATTGCCTTTTGTGGGTCGATCGGGGCAGTTGCTAGAAAAAATTTTGGAGAGTGTTAACCTGCAAATTGATAAAGATATATATATCTGCAATATTAATAAATGCCGTCCCCCGGATAACCGTGTACCAACTCCGGGAGAAATTGCTGCTTGTACTCCGTACTTAATGGAGCAAATTCGCTTAGTAGATCCCCAAATTATTTTGTTGACCGGAGCTACCGCAGTAAAGGGACTAACAGGCATTAAGCAGGGAATTACCAAAATTCGGGGCACTTGGATTCCTTGGCAGGGACGCTTATGTATGCCCATTTTTCATCCTGCCTATCTCCTAAGAAATGCCAGCCGGGAGCAAGGTAGTCCTAAATGGCTGATGTGGCAGGATATGCAAACTATCAAAGCTAAATATGATGAATTGATTGCCGCAAGCTAATAAACCAATAGCAGAAGTAGGGTGGGCAATGCCCACCGTTCCAAAGTTCCCAATTCTACTAAAAATTATTAAACAACCGCTTTTTCTAAGATGAGCTTCGATCGCTTCACTGGCTCTGGAATAGCGACGGGATAATCTCCTGTAAAACAAGCTGAACAGAAACTATTCGGGTCTTCTCCGGTAGCTCGGAGCATCCCATCCCAACTCAAGTAGGCAAGGGAATCTACCCCAATCTGCTCGGCAATTTCTGCTACAGACTTAGTAGCTGCAATTAGATGGTCTTGGCTGTCGGTATCAATGCCGTAGAAACAGGGATGAGTAACTGGGGGTGAAGAAACTCGCAGATGAATTTCCTTGGCTCCCGCATCTCGTAAGGCTTGGATAATTTTGCGGCTGGTCGTACCCCGGACGATCGAATCATCCACCATAATCACTCGCTTATCTAGTAATACATCCTTCAGAGGGTTGAGTTTCATTTTAATCCCCGCCTCCCGCATGGTCTGGGTGGGCTGAATAAAAGTTCGTCCCACGTAGCGATTTTTAATTAAACCCTCCCCGTAGGCAATGCCCGATCGCTGAGAAAAGCCAATGGCTGCCGGAATGCCGGAATCTGGAACCCCAATTACAATATCTGCTCCCACGGGAGACTCTAAGGCCAATTGATGCCCCAAACGCATCCGGTAACTATACAAACTTTCTTGGTTCATAATGCTATCAGGCCGGGCAAAGTAGATCATCTCAAAGATACACAGTTTTCTTTCTGGCTTCTGACTCCAATGAAACGAAGCTAAACCCGCCTCAGTGATCCAGACTAGTTCCCCCGGCTCCACATCCCGGAGATACTCAGCCCCGATGATATCTAAACCGCAGGTTTCTGAAGATAGAACATAGCGATTATTTAGTAACCCAATTACTAGGGGGCGAATTCCGTGGGGATCCCGCACTCCCATCAAGCCCTGACTATTTCCAATTACCAGACTAAAAGCTCCTTCACAGCGATTAAAGGCACTAATGGCTGCTTCTAGCCAGTCCTTCCCGCTATCCACCTCTTGAGCGATCGCTACTGCAATCATCTCGGAATCGATCGTAGTTAGGAGTTGACAATTTTTTGCCAATAACTCTTCTCGGAGTTCGGCCGTATTTACTAAGTTACCGTTGTGGGCCAGAGCCAAAGCTCCTAAACGAGTTTCGACTACTACAGGTTGAGCATTAACTACCCGACTAGAGCCAGTAGTGGAATAGCGATTATGTCCTACCGCAATATTTCCCTGTAATTTACTGAGGATAGTTTCATTAAAAACTTGAGACACCAAGCCCATCTCTTTGTATAAATGAACGTCATCCCCAGCAAAAGTAGCAATCCCTGCTGATTCTTGCCCCCGATGTTGGAGAGCGTACAAACCAAAGTAGGTCATTTTGCCTACATCTTCCCCCGGTGCATAGATGCCAAAAACGCCGCAAGCCTCCTCTGGCTTATCTGGTCTGGTAAGCTCTGGGCTAAAAAGCTCTGGAATACCAGCAAACTGGTCAGCGGTGGGACTATGGTGTCTGATCATAGCGATGGGTTGCTCCTAGGTAGCAAAAATTTATGAGTTTTGAGTTTAACAAGTAACGAGGTGATAGCTTTAACAATTCCTTAACATTAAAATTATCACCTATTACTTAGGTTTTTGGGAATTATTTGCAGGAAATTCTCTAAAGAAAAATAGCTAAATTTATAAATTCTCAGTTTAGGGATTTCTGGTTCCGGGATTGGGATTAATTTGTCCGGGGGTGATAGTTTTACTCGGTGTGGGGCTGAACTGGGGCGCTAGTTGGGGCGAAAATTGAGGATTTCCAGTTTGACCAGGTACTTGTCCGGGTAGTTGGGGGGTGAATTGTCCCGGAGATGGTTGAGTCTGGCCGGGAATTTGAGGAATTGTACCGCCAGGGGTGAGTTGGGGCGTTGGGGAATTAAAGGTAGGACTAGCAGTTGGATTAATGTTGGGATTAATAGTAGGACTAGGGGCAGGAGGCGCACCGCCGGGGAGAGTCGCTAGGGCTACTCGATCGCCCCCTACACTCCGTAGAATATCTAGTAACTGTACTACTTGGTCATAGCTGGCATTAGGAGAGGCATAGAGACTCATTAAGCCATTAGGATTTTGTTGCAGGTACTGGACTAACTTCTGCATAAACTCTTCCTTCGATCGCACCGGTTGCTGCTCGACGAACACATTACCCTGACTATCCAGACTAACTATAAGTAATTGTCTAGCTTGAGGAACCCCAGTTTCAGCTTTAGGCAGATTAATATTAATAGCCTGTTGGCGAGAGAGACCCACCGCTGCCAAAATAAAGAAAGTCAAAATACAAAAAATGACATCAATCAAGGGAATAATATTTACCTGAACATCATCCCCCGTTGTTGTATCTAAACGAATTCTTAGTGGTGCAGGCGGATTCACTGATGGGGGTTTTGGGGAATCACTATTCATACTTTGTCTATGGGGAATTTATTTAAGGGGTTTCTTCAGTAGGTTGGGGATCAGGAATGATCTTCAGGGTGGAATTGTAAGGCTGGGGGGCGAGACGCTCTTGGCGATAGATCAACTCCAAAGCACTACCTGCCCGGCGGAACACCCGCACTTGACCAAAGAGGAAAGCTTGAAAAAGGCGATAGAATGCCAAGCTAGTGATCGCCACCACCAATCCGGCAGCAGTACTAATTAATGCCTCGCCAATGCCAAGGGTAACTCCTTGGGTAGAGCCGCTGCCAATATCCGCTACCCTGATCGAGAGCAGGGAACTAATTAAGCCTAAAACTGTACCTAGCAATCCGAGGAGGGGAGCGATCGCAATTACGGCTTCAAGAATTTTATCCCCCCGACGCATCACAGAAATTTCTTCTTCAGCAGCAGATTCCAGAGCCAATCGCAACATTTCTGGGTCGGGGTCTACTAGTTGTAGTCCAGATAAAAAGAAGCGCCCAATGGGTAATTTTTTTGTGTCTTCGGCAACTTCTCTTGCTACTTCCCAGTTCTGACTAGCGGTATCAAGGATGCGGCGAACGGTTTCTTTTTCCTGCAATAATACCCTGCTCCAAAACCAAACTCGCTCAATAATTGTGCCTAGAGCTAAGATGGACAAAGCCAAAAGGGGATAGATGGCGATACCACCTTTTTCAATAATTTCTCCTATATTCACGAACTATATTTACCTCCTGAAAGTTTAATTACTACTGATTTAATTACTATTTGTTTTTAAGTGTTTATCTCATATTAGTACATGATCAGTGAACACTTGGGGATGATGACGGGTACTAGAGCTTTAATTCTTGCTAGAAATACCGGCTTGACTATAGCGATCCTGTTGGAAAACAGAACTTAAGCTCTATCAAAACCCTTGGAGCAAGAGGCTTAAGCCCCTTATCTATTTTGATCTTAAGAAGGGTTGCTATGTAGATCATCAAAATTTACCAAGGTTTCCACCCCGTGAGCGATCGCTTGCCTTTAATCCCCGGTTAAGGGGCATAAATCCGGGAGATGTTTGCTAGAATACATTGACGCTACTCAATACACAACAATAAAATTTGATGATTAATGATTACTACTAACTCTGCACCGCAAGTAATTATCTCTGGATTCCATGCCCTTTCCGACCCGATTCGTTTAAAAATTCTAGATTTACTACAGCAGCAGGAAATGTGTGTATGTGATTTGTGCGATCGCCTAGAAGTTCCCCAATCTAAGTTGTCTTTTCATCTCAAGACTCTGAAGGAAGCAGGTTTAGTCCACAGTCACCAAGAGGGGCGCTGGATGTATTACCGCCTAAATTTAGCTCAATTTATTGCTCTAGAGCAGTACTTAGCAGACTTTCGCCGTTTCAGTGAAGTTCTACCGCTTCGTAAGTGTTGAGATATTTAGATACAGAGCTTTGCCGTTATATAAAAGCACATTCTTTCTAGGAAGAGGCTTAAGCCCTTTATCTGTAATTGATGAACTAGAAAAGTGCTGTAATAAGCTGTAATAAAAATACATCAATAAATATTGATTCTTGGTTGACGTATCAACTTTTGTTGATTTATGCTAGGTCATGAATAAACAGTCATAAATAAATAACTGAAGATACCTAGGGAAATCAATGATCGTAACTAAAAGATCAACAAGTTTTAGATTAGGATTACTGGCGATCGTGGCTACTTTAATCAATGCCTGCCAATCCTCAACTCAACTTTCTCAATCAACAACTAAATCACCAGTAAAAATTGATGGTTCCAGTACTGTATACCCGATTACCAAGGCAGTAGCCACAGAATTTAAGGTGGCTCAAGCAACTCCAGTAGAAGTTACGGTAGATTTTTCCGGGACTAGTGGTGGTTTTAAGAAATTTTGTGCTGGAGAAACTGATGTGAATAATGCCTCTCGCCCCATCAATACGAAAGAGATGGAGCAGTGTAAGCAAAATGGGGTTCCTTATATTGAATTGCCGATCGCCTTTGATGCATTGACCATTGCGATTCATCCCGACAATACTTGGGCAAAAGATATCACTGTGGCAGAACTCAAACAACTTTGGGAACCAGAGGCAGAGGGCAAAATTACCAAATGGAATCAAATCCGTTCTGCTTGGCCCGATCGCCCCATTAACCTCTACGGAGCCGGGGGTGAGTCAGGGACTTTTGATTATTTCACCGAGGCGATCGTTGGTAAAACCAAAGCCAGTCGCAAAGACTACAAGGCTAGTGAAGATGATAATGAACTGGTCAAAGGAGTTAGTAGCGATCCCAACGCCCTTGGTTATTTTGGGTTTGCTTACTATGAAGCTAATCTTTCTAAGCTCAAAGTTTTACCTGTGGATAGTGGCAAAGGAGCCATAACGCCCGATCGTAAGACTGTAGAAAAGGCAGAATATCAGCCCCTCTCTCGTCCCTTGTTTATTTATGTCAATGCCAAATTAGCTCAAGATAAACCAGAGGTGAGGGAATTTATTACTTTCTATATTACTAAAGCTCCCAGCCTTGTTAATACGGTGGGCTATATTCCCCTGCCGGAGGAAGGTTATCGTTTTGCCAATTTGCATTTCTATAACAGTAAAGTCGGTACGGTTTTTGATGGGAAGGCACAGATTAACCTCACCTTGGGGGAATTACTCCGCAAGCAAGCAACTTATTAGCTTTAGCTTTAGTTACAGAAAAGAGATCCCCCAACCCCCTTAAAAAGGGGGCTTTTAGGATTACTTCTTAAAAAAGGGGGTTTTAGAATCATTCTAAAAAATATTATTTCTCAGGCAGGAAAAGTATGGCAGTTAAAGTTGGAATTAATGGTTTCGGCAGAATTGGGCGCTTAGATTTACGTGCGGCTTGGGGTTGGTCAGAGTTAGATTTTGTGCATATTAATGAGATTAAAGGAGGAGCGATCGCAGCAGCTCATCTCCTCAAATTTGACTCCGTGCATGGACGATGGCAGCCGGAAGTTACCGCAGAGGGAAATAAAATCTTGATTGAGGATCAAGGTAGGCATCAATCCCTGAGTTTTAGTGAGTATGCTACTCCCGGCGAAGTGCCTTGGGCTGATTTGGGTGTGGAGTTAGTCCTAGAGTGTTCGGGTAAATTTGTCACTCAAGATAAACTTAATGCCTACTTCCAACAAGGAGTCAAGAAAGTAATTGTAGCGGCTCCAGTCAAGGAGGCCGGGGCTTTGAATATTGTCATGGGGGTGAACGATCGCCTTTATGATCCCCAAGTCCATCATTTATTAACAGCAGCATCTTGCACCACTAATTGCCTTGCCCCCGTGGTGAAAGTGATTCATGAAAGTATTGGCATTAAACATGGTTTGATTACTACCATTCATGACAACACAAATACCCAAACTCTAGTAGATGCTCCCCATAAGGATCTACGCCGGGCTAGGGCATCTAGTTTATCCCTAATTCCCACCTCCACAGGTTCAGCCACAGCGATCGGTCTCATCTATCCTGAACTAAATGGCAAGCTA
>JANMHD010000316.1:0-3681 GCA_031374985.1 Coleofasciculaceae cyanobacterium OTE_70_metabat_329
ATTTCGGGTTTTTTCCGAGATGCTTTCCCAAATTTAATTGATTTATTTGATCAGGCAGTGGTGGCAGTGTCTCAGCTAGAAGAATCGGAGGAGATGAATCCCTTAGCAGCTAAGGTACAGCAGGAAAGCCAATTTTGGGCAGACCAAGGTTTAGAGGCAGCAGAGGCAGAGAGGCGATCGCAATATCGGGTTTTTGGTTCCAAACCCGGTGCTTATGGGGCGGGATTGCAGGGGCTACTAGAGGCGCAAAACTGGTCTACTGATGATGATTTGGCAAAGGCTTTTCTCAATTGGAGCAGCTACGCCTACACAGGACAGGTGCAGGGAGAAGCTACCCCAGAAAGCCTAATCCAGCGTTTGCAAGATACCCAGATCGTGCTCCATAACCAAGATAATCGGGAACATGACCTGTTAGATTCCGATGACTATTATCAATTCCAAGGTGGCCTAGCGGCCACGGTGCGGAGCCTAACCGGAAAAAATCCCCAGATGTATTTTGGTGATAATTCCTTGGGGGAAAATCCCAAAGTGCGATCGCTCACGGAAGAAATTACCAGAGTTTATCGATCGCGAGTAATCAACCCAAAATGGATCGCCGGAGCCATGCGCCACGGCTATAAGGGCGCTTTTGAAATGGCGGCCACAGTGGATTTTATTTTTGCCTATGATGTAACTGCTAACTGTGTCCCGGATCATATGTACACCGGAGTGGCAGAGGCTTACCTGCTGGATCCCCAAGTGCAGGACTTTATCCAAAATAATAATCCTTGGGCTTTGCGAGATATGGCAGAAAGATTATTAGAGGCCAAACAGCGGGGTCTATGGGCAGAAGTTAGCCCAGAAATGGTAGATAAATTACGAGCGATCGTCCATCAATCGGAGGGAGCGATCGAAGCAAAATGATGGGTAGGGGTTAAAATATAAAAATGGAATGGCAGCGCTTGCAAAAAGCCCTCACCGTGGAGGCAGAATCTGGTTTTTGTGACCTCCAAGGTCGCCAGTACCGCTTTAGTGAATTTTTGACCTTGACCCTAGGGCAAACTCCCCGGAGCTTAACAGGGGCGGTACAAAAAAGATGGTTAGCGATCGCCCAAGATTTTTCCTACTATCCCCAACTCTCCCCAGTCCAAAGACAACATTTAGTTACTGAGACTAAGCGATTCCTAGCTCAAATTGAACAACAAATTACTGGGATTGCTACCACTCAAATTCCTGAAATTAGCGAAGTTAAAGAGCCAAAATCTACCACTACTAAATCTACAATTAAAGTTGCTCAACCAGCAGCGAAATCTTCTGCCTATGCTACTATTCCTCAACTCCAGGAGGCATTAAAAGATATTTCAACTATTGGCATTAAAAAAAGTCAAGATTTAGCTAAATTAGGTTTGTATACTGTCCGGGATTTACTTTACTATTATCCCCGGAGTCATATTGACTATAGTAAACAAGTTAAGATTAATCAACTCAAAGAAGGGGAAACTGTTACTTTAGTGGGAACAGTCAAAAGATGTAGCTGTTTTAGTAGTCCTAAAAACAAGAAACTAACTATTCTGGAAATAATTATTAAAGATGCTACAGGGCAGTTAAAAATTAGTCGGTTCCTCGCCGGAAATCGTTATGGCAATAGTGGCTGGCAACACCAACAACAACGCCGTTATGCTGAAGGAACTATTATTGCCGCTTGTGGTTTGGTTAAGAAAAATAAGTATGGGATTGGGTTAGATAATCCAGAGCTAGAAGTATTAGCGGTGGCGGGGGCAACTATTGAATCCCTAAAGATTGGTAAATTACTCCCGGTATATCCCCTTACAGAAGGTGTTGGTGCTGATCTAGTGCGGCAAGCAATGGTGACGGTTTTACCTGCTGTCCAGAAAATGTCTGATAGCTTACCAGAAACTATTAGGAAACAGTACGATTTAGTCTCAGTTAATCAGGCGCTTAATCAACTCCATTTTCCTGATAATGCCGAGAATTTGGCAGCAGCGAGAAGACGGTTAATCTTTGATGAATTTTTCTACCTACAACTAGGATTTCTGCAAAGAAGAAGTAAATTAATTACTACAGAAACCAGTGCTATTCTTTCTCCCCAAGGTTATTTAATCGAAAACTTCTATCAACAACTGCCTTTCAGTTTGACCAACGCTCAACAGCGAGTAATTGGGGAAATTATTCAGGATTTAGAAAAATCCACTCCTATGAATCGTTTAGTCCAAGGAGACGTGGGAGCAGGAAAAACTGTGGTGGCAGTGGTGGCAATTTTGGCGGCAATTCAATCGGGATATCAGGCTGCTTTAATGGCTCCTACAGAAGTTTTGGCCGAGCAACATTACCGAAAGTTAGTAACTTGGTTTAATTTATTACATTTACCTGTAGAATTGCTAACCGGCTCTACAAAAGTTGCCAAAAGAAGAAAAATTCATGCAGAATTAGAAACTGGAGAAATTCCTTTATTAGTAGGAACCCATGCTTTGATTCAAGACAAGGTGAATTTTTCTAAATTAGGCTTAGTTGTAATTGATGAACAGCATCGCTTTGGGGTAGGACAAAGGGCAAGATTACAGCAAAAAGGAGAATCTCCTCACGTTTTAACTATGACTGCTACCCCCATTCCCCGGACTTTGGCTTTAACAATTCATGGGGATTTGGATGTGAGTCAAATTGATGAATTGCCACCGGGAAGACAGGAGATTCAAACTACAGTTTTGGGGAGTAAAGATAGACAGCAGGCTTATGATTTGATCCGGCGAGAAGTTGCTCAAGGTCGCCAAGTATACGTAGTATTGCCCTTAGTGGAAGAGTCGGAAAAGTTAGATTTACGATCAGCGATCGAAGAACATCAGCACTTAGCAGAAAAAATATTTCCCCAATTTTCTGTAGGCTTACTTCACGGCAGAATGACTAGTGCCGATAAAGATGAAGTATTAACTAAATTTCGGGATAATCAAGTACAAATTATTGTGTCTACTACTGTGATTGAAGTGGGAGTAGATGTACCAAATGCCACAGTCATGTTGATAGAAAATGCCGAGCGCTTTGGTTTGTCACAACTCCACCAGTTACGGGGCAGAGTCGGGCGGGGCAGTCAGCAATCCTATTGTTTATTAATGAGTGGTTCCCAAGCTGATAATGCCAAGCAAAGATTGAGTGTATTGGCACAATCTCAGGATGGTTTTTTTATCTCAGAAATGGATATGCGCTTCCGGGGGCCGGGGGAAGTCTTGGGTAGTCGGCAGTCTGGTTTGGCAGATTTTGCCCTAGCAAGTCTAGTGGAGGATCAGGATGTGTTACTTTTGGCACGGGATGCGGCAGAGAAAATCATGTTGGCGGATCCTAGTTTGAATAGTTTGCCTTTGCTCAGGGATGAATTAGGCGATCGCTACCAAAAACTTATGGGCGGAGCAATTTTAACCTAAAACTTGAACTTAAATTATGACAAAAATCTTGTTAATTGGCAGTAATGGACAAGTGGGAACAGAGCTTCACCAAGTCTTGAATAGCTATCCACAATTAGTAGCAGTTAGTCGTCCCCAAATAGACCTGTACCAACCAGAAAAATTAGGGGAATTAATTGCGGAAATCAAACCTTCTATAGTTATTAATGCTGCCGCCTATACCGCAGTAGATCGAGCCGAGCAGGAGCCAGATCTCGCAGAACTAGGCAATGCGATCGCTCCCCAGCAT
>JANMHD010000322.1:0-16925 GCA_031374985.1 Coleofasciculaceae cyanobacterium OTE_70_metabat_329
ACTAACTTTCTCAGCCACCTTAATCCTAGCCAACGCCAAGCCGTAGAACACTTCACAGGGCCTCTATTGGTAGTGGCCGGGGCCGGTTCTGGCAAAACTAGAGCTTTAACTTACCGCATGGCGCACTTGATTTTGCAACACCAAGTAGATCCAGAGAATATTTTGGCTGTCACCTTCACCAATAAAGCCGCACGGGAAATGAGAGAACGGATTGAGAAGTTATTTGCTGACCAGATAGCGGTTAAGAAACACGGTAAATCTCTGGCTGCTCTACCAGAAGACGAACAAACTAGATTACGATCGCGCGTCTACCATACCTATATCAAACCCATGTGGGTAGGAACTTTTCATAGTCTCTGTGCGAGAATACTCCGCTTCGATATTGAAAAATACCAAGATGAAAAAGGCCGGACTTGGAAAAAGAATTTCTCGATTTTTGATGAAAATGATGTCCAAGGTTTAATTAAACAAATTGTGATCAAGCAGCTTAATTTAGATGAGAAAAAGTTTGATCCAAAATCTGTACGTTCTGCCATTAGTAATGCCAAAAATCAAGGTTTGTCTCCCCAAGATTTTATGCTAGAGCAACCCAACTACCGGGGACGAGTAATTGCCGAAGTCTATGGGATGTATCAGGATAAATTAGCTGAAAATAATGCCCTAGATTTTGATGATTTAATTCTCACTCCGGTGAAACTATTTGAGCAAAATGAGCAGGTTTTAGATTATTGGCATCGTAAATTTTGTCATATGCTCGTAGATGAATATCAAGATACTAACCGTACCCAGTATCAATTAATTCGCTTATTAGTTACTAATGGGAATTTAGCTAAGAAATCATGGAATTGGCAAAATCGGTCTATTTTTGTAGTGGGCGATGCGGATCAATCTATCTATAGTTTTCGATTGGCAGATTTTACGATTTTGTTGGAATTTCAATCAGAATTTGGAGATGGTTTAGAGGATGATGACACTCGATCGATGGTCAAATTAGAAGAGAATTATCGCTCTACAGAAAATATCTTACAGGTTGCTAATCACCTGATTGAAAACAATACTGAACGCATTGATAAAATTCTCAAACCTACCAGAACTGCGGGGGAAGCTATCTATTGCTACAAAGCTGATGATGAGATCCAAGAAGCTCGCTTTGTAGTTGATAAAATTTGGGAAATGGAGAACCAAAATCCAGATTTAGATTGGGGTAGTTTTGCAATTTTATACCGAACTAATGCCCAATCACGAGCTTTTGAAGAGGCACTATTAGGCCGAATCCCCTATATTATTGTCGGCGGTTTAAAATTCTATGATCGCAAAGAAATTAAAGATTCCCTCGCCTATCTCCGAGTTCTGGCTAACCCTGCTGATACTGTGAGTTTGATGCGGATTATCAACACTCCCCGGCGGGGCATTGGCAAAGCTACGATCGATGGTCTGCTGGTAGCTGCCCAAGAATTAGGGGTTCCCCTCTGGGAAATCTTGAGCGATCCTACTTCGGTAAATACTCTAGCGGGTAGGTCAGCTAAGGCAGTGAATAAATTTGTCGAGATTTTCCAAAAATGGCAGGCAGAAGTAACTAATATGACTGCCTTTGATCTCCTAGAAGGATTGATTAATGATTCCGGTTATGTGGATGATCTGCAATCCCAAGGCACGGAGGAAGCGGAAAACCGGATTGAAAACATCGAAGAGCTTTATAACGCTGTGCGCCAGTTCCAAGAAACCAATGAAGATGCTTCCCTAGAAGGATTTTTGGCTAATGCTTCCCTGGCTTCGGATCTAGATAATCTTCAAGAAGGACAACAAGCCGTATCTTTAATGACGTTGCATTCGGCTAAGGGTTTGGAATTTCCAGTGGTGTTCCTCGTTGGCCTAGAGCAGGGATTATTTCCTCACAATCGGACTTTGCAAGACCCCAAAGCCTTAGAAGAAGAGCGGCGCTTGTGTTATGTAGGCATTACCCGTGCCCAAGAGCAGTTATTTTTGACCCATGCCCGGCAGCGGCGACTGTGGGGCGATCGAGAACCTGCTATTCCTTCCCAATTCCTAGCGGAGCTACCCGAGGAATTAATTACTAGTAATATTAAGAAAAGCCAAAAAGCCTCAAAATTACAAGTCGTTTCTGGAGGGGCAGGAAACTGGCACGTAGGAGACAAAGTAGTTCATCGCTCCTTTGGTTTAGGGGAAGTTACTCATATTTTTGGCAAAGGAACTAAAATTTCTCTAGCTGTTAGGTTTCCCAACTTAGGACAAAAAATCCTTGATCCTCAAGTCACCACGCTCCAAAAAGTTAAGTAGTTGAGTTGGGGATTAGTCCTTCAGGAGGATTAATTTCTAGACGCTTTTGTTCTAGATCCACTACAGGAACAATTTCATAGACAAAGGGAATCAGAATTGTTACGGGTTGGGGCGTAGTTTGCCGCTTCGGCTTGGGAATTTTACTTTTCCGATTAGGGATAACTTTTTCTGGAGTTATCACAATAGGGGGCTGCTCGGCTAGTTCTACCTCTAAAAGGTCATTGCCAGCCGGGATAATATCTACTACTGTGCCGATCGCTACTCCGGTTTTTTGGTGATAAACCCCTAAACCAATTAAATCCAAGACATGATACTGATCTGGTGGCAGCTGGGGACGATCGCTCTGGGGGACGACTAACTTGCAACCCCGGAGGGCATCTACTGCTTCACAAGTTGTCACCCCTTCTAGGGTAATGATATACAAATCTTTCCCCGGTACATATCTACCCCGGAGGAGGTTCACCTCAAATGGCTCTTGTCCCGATCGTTGCAGCCACCGCTGTCCCGGCTTTTGAAAGCGTTCAGGAAAATCTGACTGGGGATAAACCCGGATTTCTCCCTGTAAACCTTGGGGAGCTACGATCGTTCCCACTTCTAGCCATTGCTGGGTTACTTGTTCTGTTGATCTCTGCGGTAATTTCTCTATCAATTTATTTTCTAGCTTATTCTCTATAAAATTTTCTGGTTCATTCATAAACTTCTAAGGGTTCCTGCTTGACAATCCCTCAACCAAGTACTTACAGCTTGCCCTACAGCACTGTTAAGACTCTCCCGCACAGGAGTGAGGGTTTGGAGAGACGGGGAACCAATGCTACTTCTACTATACATCAGAGCTAGTTGCCATCCTTGGCTAGTTTGTACCAAAAATAAGCGATGAAATTCCTGCACTTCCAAAATTCTCCCACCTTGGTATTCTCGATTTAGGGTCGTAAAAAATACTTGCTGGAGTTGTCGATCGTTTAGGCGTTGCGTAGCAGTATCGCTCTGATTGCTCTGATTGTTCTGATTGCTCTGGGTTCTATTCCCCAGCTGGGGACTAAGATCAGTATTGATGGGGTTAAAATCTGGATTTCCTGCCACAAAAACGTAGGAACTAAGACCACCCGAATTTAGACGGATCGATCGCTGCATAACTCGATTTGCATAACCCGGCAGATCCCGGAGCATTAGATTAGTTAAACTCTGGATATCTTGGGGACAGGTAAAATTTTTAGGTGCGGATACAGCAGGTGACAAATTAAGCATACTTGAAATATTTGGGAATGCTGCTAGTGCCACAGCCGGAGGGGCAGACCCTAGGGCAACATACCAACTTAATACTGAACCCATAACCATTACCCAAGTTTGACTCATAACTCTGACAAACTCCCAGCGTTATATAGCAATACTTTTGTATATTTCCCTCGTAAAGGCGCAAGGCCTTGCGCCCCTGCCATAGTCGCTGTTTCTATCATAGGAAAATAGAATTAATCATTCCAATTCCTCACAAATGCGCTGCCAAGCTACGATCGGCTCTGCTGCCGCCGTGATCGGTCTGCCAATTACTAAATAATCAGCCCCGGCTTGAAAGGCCGCCCTAGGGGTCATACTCCTCTGTTGGTCTCCAGCAGCTGCCCAACTGGGACGAATCCCCGGACAAATCAACAAAAAATCTTGACCACAAATATTTCTTAACTGGGCTACCTCCTGGGGAGAACAAACTGCTCCAGCTAAACCAGATTTCTGTGCCAAAAGAGCCATTTCTAAGGCGTATTCTGTTAGCTCTAAGGGAATTTTCAGATCAAAGGCTAAATCCCTTGTAGTCAGGCTAGTCAGCAGGGTGATGGCAATTAGTTGGGGGGGCTGACATCCTAGACTTTGGGCAGTGGCGATCGCTTCCCTCTGGGCATTTTCTAGAGCCAATTTCCCGGCGGTGGCATGAACGGTGAGTAGATCCACCTGATACTTTGCTGCTTGGCGTACAGCCCCCGCCATAGTGTTAGGAATATCATGAAATTTCAGGTCTAGAAAAATTTTTTTCTCTTGCGCCTTGAGATAGGTCAGAACTTCCCTGCCACTATGGACAAATAGCTCTAGACCAACTTTCCAAAACTGGACTTGGGGCAATTTCTCCACTAGGGCGATCGCTTCCTCCAGAGTTCCCACATCTAGAGCAACAATTATCCTCTCTGACTGTGATGGAATGGATGAGAAATTTTGGGATGTAGCTTGAACCATTGGTTAATTATTTCCCACCACAATAGGTGTTAATCTCCCCCACAACTAAGCTAGATTCCTGTCCCGCTTTGCTCACTTTCTGAATACTCTCACCAATGCCTTTGGTAGATGATTCTACTTGCTTCACAGCATCAGGGGCAGTAAAATTAACTGTTCCTAAAGAAGAAATTGCCTTACTAGAATCTTCAAAGCCTACAGACATTAGTTCTAATTGAGTAGAGTAATTATTCTGGAGTTCCTTCAGTTTCTTATCCTCTAGAGCAAGAGCTTTTATACCTTGGTTAACTTTTCGTAAGTCTCCTACAAATGCCTCCAAAGAATCCTTGATTTTGGTGATTTGTGCCTTCATTTCTTCTGGTTTCGTCGGATTAAAACCACCAACATTTTTCATGGCATCGGCTGATTTTTGATAAACAGTCTGCCCTTGATTAATTTCGGCAATTAGTTTGTTACATTGGGAAACCTTACTTTCTCCACAACTAACTAATACAGTTGCTAGTCCCAAAACTAGAGGTGAAATTAGGTATAAACTCTTTTTAGATTGATGGCGAGAATAAAGCATAAAAGATTAATACTTAGGTTGGTTGATTACGGCGACGCTGAAGAAACTCTGGAATATCTAGTTTTTCTCCCTTAGCATCAAGGGCAGAGGAGGCTGGAGTTACGGGATTACGCCGGGGGGTCGTAGGGCGGTTAAGTATTTCTCGACTGGGAGGAGTAGGGATATTTTGCTCCCCCGTGAATCCGGTAGCAATTACCGTAATGCGGACTTCTCCTTGGAGACGATCGTCAATCACCGCCCCAAAGATAATATTAGCATTTGGATCCACCACCTCATAGATCACCTCTGCTGCTGCATTCACCTCATGGAGGGTCAAGTCTGCGCCTCCAGTAATGTTGAAGACTACCCCCCTCGCTCCATCGATCGAAGATTCCAATAAAGGCGAAGAAATAGCTGCGATCGCCGCCTCCCTTGCCCTAGACTTCCCAGAACCAATGCCAATCCCCATCAAGGCAGAACCTGCATCAGACATGATTGCTCGAACATCAGCAAAATCTACGTTTACTAAGCCGGGGACGGTAATAATATCAGAAATCCCTTGTACCCCTTGACGCAACACATCATCTGCTTGTCGGAAAGCCTCTTGAACTGGAGTTTGCTCAGAAATAACTGAAAGTAATTTGTTATTAGGAATAACAATCAAAGTATCTACTCGACTTTGCAAGGCTGCCACTCCTTCATCAGCTTGGGAAGTGCGCCGCCGCCCCTCAAAGGTAAAGGGACGAGTTACTACACCTACAGTTAAAGCTCCCATTTCCTTGGCCACTTCCGCCACGATCGGCGCCGCCCCCGTGCCAGTGCCGCCTCCCATCCCGGCGGTAATAAATACTAAATCTGCTCCTTCTACAGCATGGGCAATTTCATCTCTAGATTCTTCGGCGGATTTCTGACCGATCGCTGGATTTCCTCCCGCCCCCAAACCTCTAGTCAGCTTCTGACCCACCTGCAAACGCTTAGGGGCCGCAGCTTGGGTAAGAGCCTGAGCATCGGTATTAATTGACCAGAACTCCACTCCTGTTACATCACTGGCAATCATGCGATTAACTGCATTTCCGCCGCCACCACCGATTCCGATTACTTTGATTTTGGCAATACTACCTGGCACAATGTTATCACTCCTAAGTTCTTCCCTGAAGACTAAACGCGAATCCCGATTAGGGTTAAACGCTACTCCTGTATTATTAAAAGGATTATTACTAGTGTGGGCGACTGAGCGGTCAGCAGCATCTGAATCACTAGAATTTTGGTAATTTGAATCTATATTGCTATTGGAGTTCATTGTAATTGTTCAGGGTAAGAATGAACAAATTGTTCTGGTTATTAGGGGGAAGAGCTGGATTAAATCTATCTGTCAAATATAGAGTAAGTCAGGACTAACTACAAACTTTTAATTTGTTTTTAGTTTGTTTTTGCCAATTCCCGGCTAGTTATCGAGGTATGACAGTGGATTCACTTAGAAGTAAGTTGATCTAGTGTAGCTTGAAAGACAACCTTAGGGATGTTATTTAATGTCCCGGATCTGGGGACGATCGATATCTCGGAGATCAATATAGGCAACTTGAATCCCCTTGAGTTGCTGGGGAATCCTTTGCATGGTCTCTAAAATGCGAATTTGCTGGGTAAAGTTATTACCGTATCTGCCCAAATGGACTTTACCTAGGCTGGTCGTCAAAATAAGATTACTAGGATTACGGCAGTCAATTTCGGTGATCTGAGCTGGGGACTTGCTCAGAATTTGATACATTTCTTGCCAATGGGGATGGACTTCGGAGTTCAAACCAATCACCCTAAGGCTAGGTAGGGGCAATCCTAGCGCAGTATAACTATCTCTGGGCATCCACACCCCGGTTTCATCAATTAGGCCTTCTATAGTGGCTAGGTTTAATCTAGATTTGTCACGAGAGAAAATATCTGCTGGATTAGGAATAGAAATGGCAACGGGGCGGCGCTCTTTAATCTCTACTGTCAGGCTGGGAGGCAGAAGATTGCGAGTGACGATCGCTTCTGCTATCGGTCCCTGAGCCTCTAATTGAGTTGCGATCATCTCTGGCTGTAACTTCAACAAAGATTGGGGATATTTCAAGGGCAACAGGGAACGAATTGCCGGAGCCGAGAAAAACTGATTCCCCCGAATAATTACTTGCTCTGGTCGATAGATCACCCAGTTGGGCTGGGTTAATAGCCAGAGGAGTCCCCCGGCGAGGATGAAGACCCATAGCGATCGCCAAATTAAATTAAAAGCTCTCCCCCCACGCTGGCGGCGAAGTTTTCTGGTTCTCTGGGTAACGGCTGTTTTAGAAACGGGACTAATTCTCTGCATAGAGGTTTAAAGATTTAAGACGGCAAGAGTAATTGCCCTTGGGAATTAAAAAATCGTTGGGAAAGACCATAGGTAACAAGGAGGCTAGTCAGCAAATTTGCCAAAGCAACCATAAACATAATTAAAATCTGATAGGAAGCTGCATCCAGCGGATCTACCCCACTCAGCATTTGACCAGTGATCATCCCCGGTAGGGTAACTATACCCACCATCAGCATTTGATTTAGGGTCGGGATCAGGGCAGTACGGACTGCCTGACGACGGTAGGAACTAATTGCCTGCTCTGGGGTGGCTCCTAGGCTTAAATGAGTCTCTACTTCTAGCCGTTGCTGTTTTAGGTTACTAACTAGGCGCTCCCCTGCTAGAGAAGCACCATTCATGGCATTTCCTAAAATAATTCCGGTGAGGGGAATCACATACTGGGGAGCATACCAGTCCGTAGGTTGAATGATTAGCAAGTTGACGTATAGCAAGACTCCCAAGGTACTGACAAGAATTGATCCCCAAAGAATGGGCAAAATCCCCCTAAGTTTTTGGTCAATGCGCTTGCGGGCAGCCACAGCGGCGATCGTCACCATACCGAATATTATCCCTACAACTACTAGGGGATTTTTCAGGGCAAATACCAGATTCAACACGTAACCAACCCCCACCAACTGAGCCACTGTCCGCAGGGTTGCCATGATTAATTGCCATCCTAAGCCCAAGTGTTGCCACTGAGCGAGGGCTAGGGCGATGGACATCAGCCCCAAGGCCATCACTAAATCCATAAAATCTAAAATAATTAGGCTCATTTTGCGATCCCCTAGCGATCCCTAATTAATAATTCATCGTAACTAAAGTATTGACTAAATAATGACTAATGGACAAATTTGATCTATCTTAAATTAAACGTAGAGCGAAGAACTAAGTATGAGTGACCATTCGGAAAAATCAGCGTGAACAACATCCCCCCCCTCGATTTAGCTAGACAATATAAAATTATCGGCGAAGAAATTAATACTGCCGTCCAAAATGTCCTCGCTTCTGGGCGTTACATTGGTGGAGCAATGGTGCAGGAACTAGAAACCCAGTTTGCAGCTTATATCGGGGTAGCACATGCGATCGCCTGCAATTCTGGGACAGATGCTCTTTACCTTGCCCTAAGAGCTTATAACATCGGGGCAGGGGATGAAGTAATTACCAGTTCTTTTACTTTCTTCTCTACGGCAGAAGTCATTACCCTAGTGGGGGCAACTCCGGTGTTTGTGGATATTAATCCCCAGAGTTTTAACTTTGATACCAATCAATTGGCAGCAGCAATTACGCCTCAAACTAAAGCAATCATGCCAGTTCATTTGTTTGGATATCCTGCCAATATGGGGGCAGTGATGGAATTAGCTCATCAGCATAATCTCCTCATCCTAGAAGATTGCGCCCAAGCAACGGGAGCCATGTGGGGAGAACAAAAGGTAGGCAGTATCGGGCAGGCGGGTTGTTTTAGTTTCTTCCCGACAAAAAATCTGGGTGCTTGCGGAGATGGAGGGATGGTGACCACGAATGATCCAGAAATTGCCCTGACTATTCGTAAATTACGGGAACACGGCAGCAATGTACGTTACTATCATGAAGCGATCGGCATCAATAGCCGTCTTGATACTCTCCAAGCTGCAATTCTCCAGATTAAACTGCGCTACCTAGACCAATGGAATCAAGCTCGCCATGAGGTGGCACAGCGCTATCAAAAACTCCTTGCTCCTATTCCCGGCATTATCACTCCTGAAGTTACTGCTCCCGCTCAGAGTGTATGGAATCAATACACGATTAGAATCAAACCTCAAAATGGGCGGCCTCTCCGCGATCAAATTCGGGAGTCCCTGCAAGGTAAGGGGATAAGCTCTATGGTTTACTATCCTATTCCTCTACATCGTCAGCCAGTATACAAATACCTAGACTATCAACTAGACCAACTACCTCATACCGACATTGCAGCGCAAGAAGTTCTCTCTCTGCCTATGTTTCCAGAACTTACCTTAGAGGAGCAACAACGGGTAGCCTATGCTCTAAAGGATTCATTGCAGGAAATTTCCTAAGATTATTCTCAAGATTATTGATGTACTGATTGTTATTCAAAGATTTAAGGTTTGCAGACAAGGGGCTTAAGCCCCTTGCTCGGATTTATATTACCTACCTAAAATTCATCAAGCTGAACATTACCATAAAGCTCTAGGCGCACGGGGAGTAGCAGGGCTTGCCATAGGCACTGGAGGACGCATTGGGGTAGGGCTGGCCATAGGAACAGGCATGGGTCTAGGAGTACTAGTTGTTGTTGTAGTGCTAGTTGTGGTTGTAGTTGTGGAGCTACTACTGGAGACGATCGCAATAGAGCTTGCTACGCCACTACTGCCTAGAACGTAGGAAACATTGGAGCCGGTACGTAGTGCCAAGCGGGTGATTTCAGAGCTAGGAACTCGGATAGTTGTAGTAGTACCATTCGCTAGTCTGATAGTGACATTTTCTCCAGAAATTTGGGTGATTTGACCAACGATCGCTCCACTAGGCAGAGGCATAGGGGTAGGAACTACACTAGGTCTGGGAGTGGGAGACATGCCGGGTTGAGCAAAGGCGGCGGATACAGTAAAGGATGTTAGTAAGGAAGCTAGGACAGCAGTTAGAACTTTTACGTTACGCATTGAAACCTCTCAGAAATTTAATATTATGGACATTATGGATAGATAGTAGTGAAAATTTCACTCAAAGCCAGATTAGAGAACCTTATGTTGGCTTATGTTGGCTATAGCAACCCCGGATAACTTACAAAAACAGAAACTATTATGGGGTATAAACATTCGTAGATAGCACCTAGGTAACAGTGGTCATAAGTTATTTAGGACTGCCAATTAAACACTCTTACAACTTAAAGAATATCTGTTTTGGAACAGTTCTTGGTAAAACTTAACCAACTTTGTTTAGAATGTCAAGATTAGATAACACTTATTTTTTAATATTTGCTTATCTAGCGGAATTTCGGGAAAACTAGTGAATAATATAAATATGAATTTAAGAAATGTAGCTGGCATGATGAATAATAACTTTCGCTCCAAAAACTTTATTTTCCTCAGTTTTAGTGCTGTATCTCTTACCCTAGGGCAGTTACCCGCTACAGCATTGCCCCTATCGGGACTAGAGACAAATTCTCAAACTTCATCTCAAATTACTGTACTTCAAGATATTCAGCCTCTAGAAATTCCCCCCTTGCCTAATCTAGGCGCAGCCAATGACTATTTGCCGATCGAGCCTCCAGTTTTACCCCTAGTCACAACAAATTTAGTCCGCCTAGAACTACGCTTAGGGGAGCGGAAAGTTTATGTATTTAAAGATAATGAGGTGATTGCGAGTTATCCGGTGGCGATCGGCCGGGCAGGCTGGGAAACTCCTACGGGAGATTTTGTAGTCCGGGATATGATAGAAAACCCCGGCTGGGAAAACTTTAGAACAGGGGAAGTTATGCCACCGGGAGAAGATAATCCCTTAGGCGTAAGATGGATTAGCTTCTGGACTGATGGGGTGAATGAAATTGGTTTTCATGGCACTCCTAACGAGGAGTTGATTGGTCAGGCGGTATCTCATGGTTGTGTACGGATGCGGAACCAAGATGTGATGGCTCTATTTAGCAAAGTATCGATCGGGACACCTGTGGTAGTAAAACTTTAGGCTTTTCGGTTGTACCGAAAAAGCAAGGATTTCCCCCGCGCTGCTGGGGAAATCCTTACTCTAAAATCCTTACCTTTTTAGGTCTACCGGCTTTTCTATTAGGCTTTTTTGGAAATACACCCCCTTGCCGGTAAATAAAGACATGTTCTTCTAAAGAAACAAAGAAACAAGGGGCTTAAGCCCCTTGCCTATCTTCAATATAATAGCGAGTGCTATGCCAACAAGACTGAATCTTCTATAAAACTAACTTTTAGTACCAGAGAGCAAGCCTTGGACAGCAGCTTGCATTTCGGCCACTTTATCAGTTTGTTCCCAAGGTAAGTCTAAATCTGTTCTGCCAAAGTGACCATAGGCGGCCACCTCTTGGTAGAATCTTCCATTACGTAGTCCGGGTAACTTTTGGAGATCAAAAGTTTTGATGATCCCCGCAGGGCGTAATTCAAAGTGTGCCTTGACTAGTTCTAGGAGGCGATCGTCATCAATCTTCCCAGTACCAAAGGTTTCTACCAGAATACTTACAGGTCTAGCTACACCGATCGCATAACTTAGTTGAACTTCGCATTTTTCTGCCAAACCCGCCGCTACGATATTTTTGGCTACATAACGGGCAGCGTAGGCAGCAGAGCGATCGACCTTCGTGGGATCCTTGCCAGAGAAGGCTCCACCACCGTGGCGGGAATAACCACCGTAGGTATCCACAATAATCTTTCTGCCTGTCAATCCCGCATCTCCCTGAGGGCCACCGATTACAAATTTTCCGGTAGGATTCACTAAGAACCGGGTTGCTTCCGTGGGCTTTAGTTCGATATCTGCAAATACAGGTAACACCACTGCATCCCACAAGTCAGCTTTGATCTTTGCTTGAACTGCGGCTTCATCGGTAATATCCCCAATGGTAGCAGCGTGCTGGGTAGAAACAAGAATAGTGTCAATAGCAACAGGTTTATTATCCTCGTAGGCGATCGTTACTTGGGTTTTACCATCGGGGTAGAGGTAGGGCAATTGGCCAGTTTTGCGAACCGCTGCTAAACGGCGGGAAACTCGGTGCGCCAAGCTGATGGGCAGGGGCATAAGTTCTGGAGTTTCATTGCAAGCAAACCCAAACATAATTCCTTGGTCGCCAGCACCGATCGCATCTAGCTGATCCTCACTAGAAGTTTCCCTAGTTTCCTGGGCAGTTGTTACCCCTTGAGAAATATCTGGAGACTGCTCATCAAGGGCAACTAGCACCGCACAACTACTAGCAGAGAAACCATTATCGGCATTGGTATAGCCAATTTCTGTCAGTTTGCGGCGGACTAAGTTAACGTAATTGACATGGGCTTGGGAAGTGATTTCTCCGGTAATCAGGACTAAGCCAGTGTTTACCACCACCTCAGCCGCTACCCGACTAGTGGGGTCTTCAGCGAGGAGAGCATCGAGGATAGTATCGGAAATTTGGTCACAAATCTTGTCTGGATGACCTTCGGTAACTGATTCTGAGGTAAATAAGTAATGGCGTGGCAAAGAATACTTCTCCTTGGAATACAAATAGGTGAAACAATACTAGACTAAACGTAACTTGTCATGATACCAGCATTTGGTTATTGTGGATAGCAATTCGATCGCACTGAATTGATCTATGGAATACAAACAAGCTCTTGATCCCCAATTCCGGTTTTGCTGTGAAAATCTGGAACTAAGTTTTTGATTAATCTTGAGACGATCATCGCTATTTAGTCGCTATTTCCT
Organism: Coleofasciculaceae cyanobacterium OTE_70_metabat_329; assembly: GCA_031374985.1. Taxonomy (GTDB): domain Bacteria; phylum Cyanobacteriota; class Cyanobacteriia; order Cyanobacteriales; family JAAUUE01; genus JAAUUE01. Next base: position 12,822 of record JANMHD010000322.1, read on the forward strand.
AGGTACTGCCATTGCGTACCCAAACCTTTACAATTAATTATTATCAACAATTATTTTTGGACAGATTTATGAAAAAAAATTTCCTGAAAAACTTTACAAGGTTTACAAGATTTTTGACTAGAATCTTTTCTGGACAAGCCTTTAATCATCAACTTTTCTCTCTACTAGTATTGCCTTTAAGCCTAGCAATTCTACTAAGTTTTAACTTTCCTAGTCCTGCCTTAGCTACAGGGGTTTATGAAATTCCCAGTTTAATTTCTCTAGATACAAATAGCCGCATCCTCGATCGCTCGGAAGTTCTCAGCCGTTTGAGTGAAGGAGAAATTAATACGAAGTTAGATACTCTAGCCAAAAATACCGGTAAAGAAGTCCGGTTTGTCACCATTCACCGTTTAGATTATGGCGAGACGATCGCTACCTTTACCCAGGAGCTTTTTAAGAAATGGTTCCCTACTCCCGCAGACCAAGCCAACCAAATACTATTAGCCTTAGATACTGTGACCAATACTACAGCGATTGCTACTGGCTCAGAGGTAGAAACCTTAATGTCTAAAGATATTGGCAATAGTGTGGCTCAGGAAACAATTATTATCCCAATTCAAAACGGGAACAAGTATAATCAGGCATTTCTGGATGCCAGCGATCGCTTAGTAGCCGTGCTTTCAGGGGAACCAGATCCCGGTGTAACTGTAGTAGCCGAAACTATCAAAGCTGAGAGTACTTTTAAATCTGCTGAAGAAACAGACACCAAAAGCTCGACTATTTGGGTCATAGCTCTGCTGATTGCTGCCACTATTATTCCCATGGCAACCTACTTTTTCTATCAAGGTTTTTCTAATTAACTTGAATATCCCCCCTAGCCCCCCTTAAAAAGGGGAATATAAATAATAAAGCCCCCTTCCCAAGGGGGTTGAGGGTTCTCTTCTCCAAAGGGATTCTCTCCTTCTAGACCGAGACGGGGACTTTTTGGTAGACCTCTTGAACAACCTTGGCAAATCTTTCCATGCCAGTTTTAATTTCTCCATTAGTTGCTGTCAGGCTAACCCGGAAGCATTCATGTTTATGTTGCCAATCTTCCCGCAAACCGGGGAAGAAAGAGGAACCCGGAACTACAATTACTCCTACTTCCTTGAGTTTTTGGTAAAATTCCCAATCACTCATGGCTAAATCTTTAAGCCAAATCCAAGCAAAAATAGCTCCTTCTCCCCGGTGGAGGAACCAAGGTAAATCCTTCGGCATGGCAGCATCAAGGGTACTTTCCACTAGGCTAATTTTTTCTTGGTAATGGGGACGAATCACCTTTAGAGAGATATCAGCTAAAGCCCCAGAGGTGATGGCACGGGTAGCGATCGCTTGGCCATAGCGAGAAGCATGGATACACATATTGGTCTGGAATGCTTCTAATATCCCTACCAAATCGGGATCTCCAATGACTACCCCTAAGCGCTCTCCGGGTAATCCGGCTTTGGATAAGCTCATACCGTGGAGGATATTCTCTCCAAAAATAGGAGTCATCTCAGTAAAGTTCAAGGCGGGGAAGGGGGGAGCATAGGCAGAATCAATAAATACAGGGACATTGTAGGGAGCAGCCAAGGCAGCAATTTTATTAACTTCTTCCGCTGTTAACACATTACCTGTGGGATTGCAGGGGCGGGAGAAAATCACGCAACCCGTAGTTTCATTAATTTCTAAACGGTTAAAATCTGCCCGATACTTAAATCTATGAGCGGACGCATCTATATCCATTAAAGGTTTGTAGGCAAATAGAGCTTCGGGAGTGAGGGTGACACCGCCGTAGCCAGTGTAGTCGGGGCTGAGGGGGAGGACTACTTGCTTGAGCCTGTCGTCACTGGTATAACCTCCAAAGGCATTGGCTCCGTAGAAATAAAGGGATTGACTACCGGGGGTGATCAGAATATTACGTTCAGTTAAATTCAAGTCATAACGCTGATTGAAATCTTTTGCGATCGCTTCTACCAACGGGGCATAACCTTGGCTAGAACCGTAGCGACATACGACTTCGCCATACTCCTTACTGGCTAACAAATCTGCGGTACAATCTCGCCAGAGTTGTTCGACTTCTGGCAAAATTACTGGATTTCCGGCACTAAGGTTAATAAATTCCTTGCCTTTACCCGCGCGCAGGGTTTCAATGATATCCTTCATGATTGCCCGGACTCCGGTGAGGTGGGACATCTGTTCGCCAAATTTTGTGAGAGCAGGATTCATAAATTTCGATGAGATTAGGGTTTTTATTTGATTTTTCCACTTGATCTACCCAGTTTACTCCAGTAGCTTTTACAATCGCATTAAAAAGCCGAATATTTAAATCCCGATTAAATTTAACACTTGGGTTATAAATTTTGTGATCATTGTTTCTTAAGGTACATTAAGAATTGAAAACCTAGTGCTATACTTGCGAGCCTGTTGATATCAAGACACAGCAAACAACTTACAAATCTTGAGTTTAAGACTACAAAATGCCAAAAATTCTCGGACATAAAATTGCCCCTGCCCCTCTGGCAGCAGATATAAGCGTAATTGACCTAATTGATAATTACTTTAGTGCCTACAATTCGGCTCGATTACGGGAAATTTGCCATCTATTGAGCCGTGAGGTGTTTCAGGACGGGGTGACTGTGGGGGTAAGCTTGTCAGGGGCGATGACTCCGGCGGGCTTTGGGGTGGGGATACTGGCGCCCCTAATTCGTCATGGCTTTATTGATTGGATGATTAGTACCGGAGCCAATCTTTACCACGATCTCCATTATGGTTTAGGATTTGAACTATTCTCTGGCAATCCTTTCATTGATGATGTCAAACTACGCCAAGAAAGTACCATTCGTATCTACGATATTTTCTTTAGTTATGATGTGTTGCTAGAAACCGATGCTTTTCTACGGCAGATTCTGCAAGCGGAGCCTTTCCAAAAACGGATGGGGACGGCAGAATTTCATTACCTTTTAGGTAAATATGTCCGAGAAGTAGAAAAAAAATTAGGGATTAAACATTCTTGTTTATTAGCTACCGCCTACGAGTGTGGAGTGCCAATTTATACCTCTTCACCGGGAGATAGTTCGATCGGCATGAATGTGGCCGCCTTAGCTCTGGAGGGTTCCCAGTTAGTAATTGATCCTTCCATCGATGTGAATGAAACGGCGGCGATCGCCTATACTTCCCGGCAAAGTGGGATTGCTGAGGTAGAAGGAAAAAGTGCGGCCCTGATTATTGGTGGTGGTAGCCCGAAAAACTTCTTGCTGCAAACCCAACCCCAATTACATGAAGTCTTGGGCTTAGAAGAACGAGGCCATGACTATTTCATTCAGATCACCGATGCTAGACCAGATACGGGGGGCTTATCGGGGGCAACTCCTAGTGAGGCAGTAAGCTGGGGCAAGGTAGATCCAGAAGAACTGCCAAATACAGTAGTTTGCTACACAGATAGTACGATCGCTCTGCCCCTCATTGCTGCCTACACCATGAATCAATGTCAGCCCCGGCAACTGAAGAGGTTGTACGATCGTCGAGAAGAAATTACAGAAAAACTCAAGGTAGATTATCTGAAGGCAAAATTAACTGCCAAAGAAACGGTTACACCTCCTGAGAAAGCCTCAGAAGCTATTCCAGCCTCTACCTATCCCTGTGGCACACCAAAGAAATAATAGGTAGCCCGTCCTTTGTAAGTATTAGTAGGGTGGGCAATGCCCACCTTACCCCTTTACCTTTAATCTTTTCAAGGGTCAAATTCCTCGCCTCTTGGGGCGTTACTTCGGCTTCGCTCAGCAACCATAGCATTGATAAAAAACTTGAGTTTGATCCACGCCGCTCGTGGCGGGTTCCTTCAGTTAAAACCGCAGGTACAAGAGCAAAATCTATCTTCTCAGACTCAGATTTAGGTTTGTTGATGAAATTGTCCCCTCCAAACTTCAATCCAACTGTGTTATCCTAGTAAAGCTGTAAAAAGTAAAACTAAAAATCACACATCGAGTGATTTCGGGTGTTTTCTCAAGCAAGATTGTTAAGGGAAAATCCACACTGGATGCTAGGTTAAACCCGAATCAAGGAGTAAAAAAATATGCCAGTTATTACATTGGCTCAGATGTT
>JANMHD010000337.1:0-3311 GCA_031374985.1 Coleofasciculaceae cyanobacterium OTE_70_metabat_329
CCCGCATTAATGTAAATATTGATGCCCCCGGTATCTCCCCAGAAGTAGCGGTAGATGAAATTACTCGCCCTCTGGAAGCTGCTCTCAGTGCCACCGAAGGCGTGGTACAGGTTTATTCCCAAACTAGGGAAGGCAGAATTAGTGTAGAGCTATACTTTCGTCCGGGAGAAAATATTGACCAAGCTCTGAATGATGCCACTGCCACCCTGAATCGGGCTAGGGGGAGCCTGCCAGATACGATCGGGCAACCCAGAATTTCTAAATCCGACCCTTCCCAAACTCCTATCTATGAATTTGCCTTACAGTCAGAAAGTCTAAATGAAACCCAATTACGGGTTTTTGCTGATCAGGAATTAGGAAGGGAACTTGCCTTAGTACCGGGGGTAGCTAGCGTGGGTATTTCTGGGGGGCTGACAGAAGAAGTACAGGTAAATATAGACTTCGATCGCCTCCGGGGTGCAGGAGTTGCCCTAGATGAGGTTTTGAATACCCTCCGCCAGCGCAATGTGGATATTTCTGGAGGCAGGATTCTGGGTAAAGATGCTGAGCCTCTAACTCGTGTGGTCGGGAGATTTAGTAATGCTCAAGAAATTAGTGATTTATCTTTTCCCATCAAAAATGCTACAGGAACTACTGCCCAAGGACGGGTTTACTTGCGGGATTTTGCCACGGTGGTAGATGGGACAATCAAACAACGACTCTTAGTATTTCTCAATGGGAAGCCCGCCCTCAAGGTGAGTATCCAGAAGCAGCCAGAGGCCAATACGATCGAGGTAGTAGATGGGTTGACGGCAAAAATAGCAGCCCTAAAAACCACAAAATTTATCCCGGAGGATATGACGTTATTGCCGACAGCTAACGATGCGATATTTATCCGCAACTCCTTAGCTGACTTAACTATGGCAGGAATTTCTGGCTCTGTATTGGCAGCGATCGCTGTCTTTTTCTTTCTAGGTTCCCTACGTCAGACCCTAATTATTACCCTAACGATTCCTCTCTGTACCTTGGCAGCTTTTATTTTAATGAAGTTGTTTGACCTCTCCCTCAATGTTTTTAGTATGGGGGGATTAGCTCTAGGCATAGGACAGGCCATAGATACTAGCGTTGTATTTCTAGAAAATATCGCCGTAGGCATAGGGCAGAATTCCACCAAAAGCCTATCCACTGAGGCTTGTATCGAGCAATCTATCATTAGTGCCCAAGAAGTAGAATCTTCAGTAATAGCTTCTAGTGCCGCAAATCTTGTATCCGTTGTGCCTTTTCTCTTAGTAGGTGGGTTTTTCTCATTACTATTTAATGAATTAATCCTCACCATTACCTTTGCAACCGCTGCTTCTCTCCTCGTAGCCTTAACTGTCGTACCTGCCTTAACTGCCCGGCTTTTGGCAATTCCTTGGTCTAGTGGAGCCGGAAATTTCTGGCCAGTCAGAAAGTTTCAATCTCAATTTCTCAGCGCCACCAATAGTTATGGGAATTTTCTGGGGTATATTTTGCGCTGGCGAGTGGTGGTATTAATCTCGGCTATTTTATTTTTGGGGGGCAGTAGTGCTTTGATGCTGACCCAAATTCGTCAAGAAGTCCTGCCGCCAATTAATACTGGGCAGGCAAATCTTTTTGCTCAATTCCCTCCCGGAACCACTCTTGACACTAACCGCCAAGTAATGGAAATGGTGGATGAAATCATCCTCAAACAGCCAGAAACTGACTACGCCTTTAGTACTGTAGGGGGATTTATTTTTAGTGGTAGCAATAGCAATAATGTGTTGCGTAGTTCTGTGAATGTCACCCTCAAACCGGGAAGTAATATTCGGGGTTTTGTACGGCGTGTGACTACAGAGCTAGACCAGTTAAACTTGGTGGGGATTCGTCTGAGATTAGTTCCCGGTCAGGTACGGGGGATTGTGCTGAATAATTCTCCAGTCCGGGGGGCTGAATTAGATGTGATATTAGCTAGTAGTGATAGTCAAAAATTAGCTCAAGCAGGAACTCAGCTTTTAGCCGCTTTGGATGAGCAGGTAAAAAGTGCAAGATTTCGACCTAGTGCTGATGACCGACAAACAGAAATCCAGATTAAACCAGACTGGGAAAGAGCTTCTCGATCGGGTCTCAGTACTCGCCAGATCGGGGACGCAGTAGAAGCGGCCGTCCAAGGAGTAGTACCGATTCAGCTCCAGAGAGAACAACGCCTAGTAGATGTGCGGGTGCAACTCCAAGAATTATCTCTGCAACAAGCTAGTCAACTAGGGCAGTTACCAATTTCTAGTAGTGGGAGCCAAATCATCCGTCTAGGAGACATTGCCAAAGTGGGAGAAGGCCGGGCTCCGGGAGAAGTCCAGCGCATTAATCAGCAGGAAGTATTTGTAATTGCTGGAAACTTAGCAGAAGGTAAAACTTTGGGAGAAGCATTGACAGAAGTTAATCAAACTCTCAGCACCCTAGAACTGCCTCAGGGAGTAAAAATCCTTCAAAGTTCTGCCCAAGAAACTAATAATCAACTCCAAGATGCCTTAAAACTTTTGGGAGCTTTAGCCGCTTTCTTGGTATTTGTGGTCATGGCAGTGCAGTACAACTCCTTAGTAGACCCCTTGGTAATTATGCTCACGGTTCCCCTAGCTCTAGCAGGAGGGTTATTTGGGTTGTATGTGACAGGCACTGCGATCGGGGCAACGGTCTTAATTGGGGTGGTATTGCTGATAGGGATTGTAGTGAATAATGCCATTATTATGGTGGAGTTGGCTAACGAGATTCATCTAGCCACGGGATGCGATCGCTCCACTGCCATCCTCCAAGCCGCCCCCCAACGTCTCCGCCCCATTTGTATCACCACCATTACCACTGTTCTAGGCTTATTTCCCTTGGCTTTGGGCTTAGGAGAGGGATCAGAGTTTCTTCAGCCTTTGGGAGTGGTAGTATTTTTTGGGCTATCCCTAGCTACCCTGCTGACTCTGTTTATTATTCCCTGTTTCTACACTCTCCTCCATGATCTATTTGCCGGAAAGTGGATCGGCAATTACGCAAAAGTAAGGCCGTAGATTGTAGGCTAGGTAGAGCGAAATGAAACCCAATATAATTATCCTTGACGACGCAGAAAAGGTAATAATACCTCACTGATTTGCCCCGAAAAATGCTCTTGGGGATAATGTCCCGCCTCTGGTAATTGTTGCACTTCTACTTGCTTGAGAGATTTAATAAAATCTTCAGTGTGGCTAAAGTCTAACCACGGATCTCGCATTCCCCAAGAGATGAAAACGGGTTTTTCCCAGTTCACAAATCCTGTGGTGATTTCCGTCATAGCTATAGCTATGTCTAAG
>JANMHD010000338.1:0-3252 GCA_031374985.1 Coleofasciculaceae cyanobacterium OTE_70_metabat_329
CCGATATTCATGCGGGCTTGGATAGTACTTTAATGCTCTTGGAGTATCGCTTGAAGGGAAGTGTACAGCGATCGGGAGTAGAGATAATCCGGGAGTATGGGCAATTACCCTTGGTAGAATGCTATGCCGGGAAAATTAATCAAGTCTGGATGAACGTTTTAAATAATGCGATCGACTCTTTGGAGTCACGCTACCCAAAAGATATTCCAGAATCTCTACCTTTTAACCAAAATTCTGCCTTATCTAGCCATCCTATTTCAACCATTCCCCAAATTATCCTACGGACTCATCTAACTGAAATAGGGAAAGTATGTATTTCCATTACAGATAATGGCTGTGGCATGGTAGAGGAAGTCCGGCAGCGGGTATTCGAGCCTTTCTTTTCAACCAAGGGTGTCAGACAGTCTGGGGGCTTGGGCATGACCATTAGCTATGGCATTGTAGTAAATGAGCATCAGGGGGAGATTTCTTACACCAGCGAACCGGGCATCGGTACTACTGTCCAAATTCTCCTGCCCCCAGCTTGCTCTTAACTTGTTAACTTAACTACCCCGGCGGAGGGCTGCTTCTACCTGCTTAAATTCGTACTCTAGCCGATCTTTGAGTTTCTGGGGCAGGGGACGATTGGGATAGGAACTATAGTGGGCAGCAAGGGAATTGAGGGCTGTCCGCATAGTGGTAAAAGAACTAAGTTTGGCTAGGGCTGTATCCCGGCGATAACGAGCTGCAAAATCATTTATTTTCAGCCGAGCTTCAGATTGGGCAGCAGCTTTACTGGGGTCTTTATCGGGAGCTTGGATAGCATTTCTGAGGCTAGTAACTACAGCAAGAGTATCTTCTCGGTAATTACCGGATAGGGTTGAAGGGCTTTCAGTACAACCCATCAAGCCAACAACAAGAACTAATAATAGGGCAACTAAGCGTGATAGGTAAGGGCGCATAGAGGATAATTTCCGTAGTAATAAAAAATTCATTTTGTCTTTCGATCCTATCATTGCTTGGGATCAGTAGGCTTGTTACTGGGATGTCAAAAAACTTTCATGATTTTTAGATTGATAGGGGCAGATGAATAACAAATTCTGCTCCAGTGCCGAGAGTGGAAATACATTCAAGGCTTCCTTTGTGTTTCTCGGTAATTATTTGGTAGCTAATTGCTAACCCCATGCCTGTACCTTTGCCTACAGCTTTGGTAGTAAAAAAAGGATTAAAGAGACGCTGTTTAGCAGATTCAGAAATTCCTACCCCGTTGTCTTTGATGTGGAGGGCGATCGCAACTTTCCCTGCTCTTTTGGTAGTTGTTGTTGTAATAGTAATAGTCTTGGGTTCTGTATTTTTTCTCGCTAGGGTGTATTGAATATCTTTTTGTTGGAGGCTATCCAGCGCATTATTAAATATATTAATTATTGCCTGATTAAGTAGTCCGGGATAGCATTCTAGTAGGGGTAAATTACTATAGTTTTTGATAATTTTAACTCCCGGATTATCTTCGGTAGCTTGGCAGCGATTTTCTAGCAACATCGTTATAGCATCTAGATTTTGCTGGAGATCAACAGATTTTTTTCCGGTTTCATCAAGATGAGAAAAAGTCCGTAGAGACTTCATAATATCCCTAATCCGTATTGCTCCATTTTGCATCGAAGTAAGAAGTTTAGGCAAATCTTGATGGAGGTAATCAAGATCAATTTCTTCATGAAGTTGAGCTAATTCTGGGGTAATTTCTAGGTGGATATTTTGATATGTTTTAACTAACTTTAAGAGAGATGTTATATAGGTTTTGCAGTGTTCCAAATTTCCCAAAATAAAGGTGATGGGGTTGTTAATCTCGTGAGTAATTCCGGCTACTAATTGCCCTAGGGAAGACATTTTTTCTGCTTGGATTAGACTAGCTTGAGTTTGATGGAGTTGCTCGATCGTTTGTTCTAATTCAATATTTTGGGCATTAACAAGGTTAGTAGCTTCTTCCCGGAGATTAATCTCTTGTTGGAGTTTTTCTGCTAGTAAACGTAACTCTAATTGGGCGATTACTTGCCTACTCAATGCTTGAAGAGCCTTTACCTGAGCAGGAGTTATCTCTCTGGGGACTCGATCGATCACACAGAGGGTTCCGAGGGCAAAACCATCACTTGTTACCAAGGGCGCTCCAGCATAAAAACGAATATTTGGACTCTCTGTAACTAAGGGATTATCAACAAAGCGATCATCTTGTAGGGCATTAGGTACAATCATCACCTCCTCTGGTTCCAAGATGGCATGGCTACAAAATGCTTGACTTCTGGGGGTTTCGGTGGCACCTAGCCCGTAGCGAGATTTGAACCATTGACGATCGCTATCTATCAGACTCACCAGAGCGATCGGTGTATCACAAATCTGGGCAGCAATAGTAGTCAAATCATCATAGTCTTGCTCTGGTAAAGTATCTAACAAATGGTACCTTTGCAAAGCTACTAGTCTGTCTGACTCGCAATAATCTGTAGACAGGGAAGATTCAGGCATATCAGTATTAATGTTTGGAAATTGGTTATTAGTCTCTTCTGCCACCTCAGTCCTATTTAATAAATTGTTTAGATGACGGGGATCAAATAATTTGTGAATATTTACCATTCTTTCTCCTTGAGGAATCTAGTTAGTTATATATAGTACTTTTCCTTGAGATGCAGTCAGAAAAACCCCTGAATCTCTCCCATAAATTGCCGATCTACCAGAACAAATGGGGACTTGAAGATCAAGTCTGTGCCTCACCAAGCTATAAAGTAGTCAATACTAAAACTTGAAGATATTTATAAGACTTTATCTTTAATTTACCCTAGCAAAAAAAAGAGAAAAACTAGAGAATCTTTACACAGATTTTCTTATACCATCAGCTATCTACCTGATTTCATCAAGTATTTCTGTTCTATAGCGATCGTAAATCATTTGCTAGATCAACTTACTTCTAGTAAATGATCTCATCCGCCGACCGTGGGTGAAATTATTCAGGATTGCTATATTCAGCATTATCCAAATCAAAACAAAATCAAAACAAAATCAAGGAGCAAAGATCATGGTTTACTCTTCTTCTAATTAGCATTTTCTAGGGTTATTAACTCTAAGATGACTAATACTTGATTACTCCGGGGATAGAAGGAGTTAATAACTTCTAATATCCTAAATATATTAGATACAGCATTTTGTAGGTGTATGGGTACACATTCTTCTTAGGTCACAAGAGGCTTAAACCCCTTGCCTGTCATCTAAGAACTAAAAATGTGCTGC